>DASPMH010000248.1:0-5110 GCA_035627175.1 Terriglobales bacterium
ACCCGCTCGACTGCCCGATCTGCGACAAGGCCGGCGAGTGTCTGCTGCAGGACTACTCGTACAATTACAGCTCGAACAAATCGCAGACCGAAGAGCCGCGCCGCAAGCTCGAGAAGCGCAAAGACATCGGGCCGCGCATGCTGCTCGACCAGGAGCGCTGCATCCTCTGCCGGCGCTGTGTCCGCTTCACCCGCGAAATCAGCAAGACCAACGAGCTCGGCGTCTTCAACATGGGCGACCGCTCGGTGCTCGACATCCTCAGCGGCGACAAGCCGCTGGCCAATGACTACTCGATCTGCACGGCGGACATCTGCCCGGTCGGCGCGCTGGTACCGAAAGATTTCCATCACAAGGTGCGGGTGTGGTTCCTCAAGAAGACCACCAGCGTCTGCCCGAGCTGCGCTAACGGCTGCAACATCACCGTCAACCATTATCGCGAGCGTATCTGGCGAATGATGCCGCGCCGCAATGACGAGGTGAACGAGAGCTGGATGTGCGACCATGGCCGGCTCAATTACGATTACGTCAACCACGAGCGGCGGCTGCGCACTCCGCTGATGCGCCGCCACCAGCAGCTCGAAGCCTGCGACTGGGACGAGGCGATCACAGCAGCTGCGAGCGCGCTGCGGCACGAGTCGGTCGACAGCGGCGGCGGCGGCGTCGGCGCCCTCGCCTCGCCCCACCTGACCAACGAGGAGAGCTTCCGCTTCGCCCAACTGTTACAGGCGCTCGGCGCGGACTGCGTCGATGTCCCGGTTCGCCTCGGCCCCGCCGACGATTTCCTGATCAAGCCGGAGAAGGCGGCCAACGCGACCGGCGCGCGGCGCATGGGGCTCGGAGCGAAGACCGGGGCCGGCTGGCAGCAGATTCTCGAGCGTGTCGCCGCCGGTGACATCCGCCTGCTCTACATCTGCGGCTCCGACATCCTCGACCTGGCCGAGCCGCAACTGTTGCAGCGCGCGCTCGACAAGGTGTCGTTCCTGATCGTGCAAGACGTGCTGCCCTCCGCGCTGACCGAGCGCGCCGACGTGGTCTTGCCGTCGACGACCTTCGCCGAGAAGAACGGCACCTTCACCAATTTCCAGGGACGGGTGCAGCGCATCCACCGCGCCATCCAAGTGGTCGAACAGCCGTGCGACGGTACCATCTTCACCCGCCTGCTCAGCCAGATCACCGAGTTTCCGCCAGTGTTCGAGCCGGTTCAGGTGTTTGCCGAGGAAATTGCGGCTTCGGTCGACGGCTTTCAGGGCATGACCTACGAGGGGCTCGGCAATCTCGGCCGGCAATTGGCCGAGCCGGGCGCCCGCACCGAGGGAGCGGCGATCTGATATGGCAGCCCGAGTCGTCGCCGTCGGCCGCCCCCAGCCATTGAGCAAGAGTCGCTGGCGCAGTGTCCGCGCCATTCTGCGCGGTCTGCGCATCACCCACGGCCATTTCCTGCGCAACCTGTGGGGCTTCATCCGACGCAAACCGACCGTCTTCACGGTGCAATATCCGGAACAACGCATCACTCCGGCCGCGGCTCTGCGCGGCATGCCGGTGCTGGTGCAGATGGACAACGGCAAGGAGCGCTGCGTCGCCTGCGGGCTGTGCGAGTGGGCCTGTCCGACCGACTGCATCACCATCTTCCCCGCCGAGACCGCCGATGAGGTCGAACGCTATCCCGCGGTATTCGATATCAACATGTCGCGCTGCATGTACTGCGGCTTGTGCGAAGAGGCGTGTCCGGAAGAAGCGATCGTGATGAGCCACAACATTGAGATCTCGGCGTTCAGCCGCGAGGGCACGTTGTGGCACAAGCAGGATCTGCTGACCCCGATCGACAAGCTCGAGCGCCGGCTGGGCCATATCCGCCGCGGCTACGATCGCGTCGACGCGCCGGTGCAACCCGCTAGCCAAGAGAAGCCGAATGCCTGACAGCTCCGTCGTGCTCGAACGCCTGCGCGCGCAGTTCCCTCGCGATGTGCTGGTCGCCGGTGACGATCCCGCCGATCCGAGCGTGCTGCTGCCGCCGGACAAGCTGACCGAGGTCGCCCGCTTTCTTCGTGACGAACCCGACCTGCGCTTCGATATGCCGATCGACGCGACGGCGGTCGATTACATCGGACACAGCGAGCGCTTCGAGGTCGTCTACCACCTCTTCTCGACGCGCCACCTGCATCGCATCCGCCTGAAGACGCGGGTCACCGAAGCCGAGCCCGAAGTGCCGACGCTGACGCCGATCTGGGTCGGCATGAATTGGCTCGAGCGCGAGACCTACGACATGTACGGGATCCGCTTCCGCGGCCACCCCGACCTGCGTCGCATCTACCTGTACGAACAGTTTCAAGGCCATCCGCTGCGCAAGGATTATCCCAAGGAAAAGCGCCAGCCGCTGATCGGGCCCGGCGCGACCGGTGACTGGACTCCCGAGATCGAGCACCGCCAGGTGATGGATCTGCCGGCGCCGGATTTCAAAGGAACGATGGGCGCTGAGCTGATGCGGGTCCAACTCGGCCCCTCTCACCCGGCCACGCATGGAACAGTCCGCATCGTCCTCGATCTCGACGGCGAGACGATCATCAAGAGCGACGTCCAGATCGGCTACCTGCATCGCGGCTTCGAGAAGGAGTGCGAGAGCGGTTTCTATTACCAGGCGATCCCCTACACCGACCGGCTCAACTACAGCTCGGCGATTCTTTGCAACGTCGGCTACTGCATGGCGGTCGAAAAGCTGCTCGGCATCGAGGTCACCCCGCGGGCGCAGTACCTGCGCGTTCTCGGTGGCGAGTTGGCGCGGCTGTCGGACCATTTTCTGTCGATCGGTGCGACCTGCCTCGAGCTCAACGCCTTCACGCCGTTCCTCTACTGCCTGCAGGGGCGCGAGTTGATCTGGGACCTGATCGACGCGCTGTGCGGCTCGCGAGTCACCAGCAACTACGTCCGCATCGGCGGCTTGAGCAGCGATCTGCCCGAGAACTTCGGCGAGCTTTTGCGCGCCAAGCTACCGCGCGCAATGGAGTTGGTCAGCGAGAGCGAGCAGTTGATGGTCGAAAACCCGATCTTCCGCGAGCGGATGGAGGGCACCGGGCTGCTGCCGGCGGAAGATCTGATCGCCTTCGGCGTCACCGGGCCGCTGTTGCGTGCCGCCGGCGTACCGCTCGATCTGCGCCGCTCGACTCCCTATCTCGTCTACGGCGAGCTCGACTTCGAGGTTCCGGTCGGCAGCGCCGGCGACAACATGGACCGCTTTCTGGTTCGCCTCGCCGAGATGCGCCAGAGCGCCGGACTGATCGAGCAATCCTTGCAGCAGATGCCGCCGGGCGCGGTCGACGTCGACGATCCCCGCGTTCGTTGGCCCGCCAAGGGTCGGGTCTTCAATCGCATGGAAGAGCTGATCGCCCAGTTCAAGAACGTCACCGAAGGCGTCAAGCCGCCGCCGGGCGAGGGCTACGTCGCCACCGAGTCGGCCAACGGCGAGATCGGCTACTATCTCGTCAGCGACGGCACCGGCAAGCCGTACAAGTGTCGCGCCCGTACGCCGAGCTTCTCCAATACGCAGCCGCTGCCGCGCATGATCGAAGGCCGCTTGCTTGCCGACCTCGTACCGACGTTCGACATGATCAACATGATCGGAGGCGAATGTGACCGCTAGCACCGCCACCGCGGCGGCGACTCGTACGGTGCTCTCGCCGGAGTGCCGCGCCCGCATTCTCGAAGAGACGACCCATTTCCCCGAGCCCCGCGCAGCCTTGCTCGCCGCTCTGCACTGGGCCCAAGCCGAGATCGGCTTTCTGCCGCCCGAGGCGATCGACGAAGTTGCCGAGCTGCTCGCACTGCTGCCGATTCAGGTGCAAGAGGTCGCGTCGTTCTATCCGATGTTCCATCTGCGGCCGGTCGGGCGCTGCCACATCCAGGTCTGTGCCAACATCGCCTGCGCTCTCGGCGGCGCGCGCAAGCTGATTCGCGAAGTCGAGGACAAGCTCGGCATCGGCCCCGGTGAGGTAACTGCCGACGGCAAGTTCTCGGTTGCCGAGGCGGAGTGCCTCGGCTCCTGCGGCACCGCGCCGGTGATCCAGGTCAACAACCTGCCCTACATCGAGCGCGCCACCAGTGCCGACATCGAGCGGATCCTCGGCGGCAACGGACCGGAGCAGTGGCAAGGCGAAACCCCGGCGATCTCGATGATCCCGGAAGGGGTCGAGGGTTACCTGTTGCCGCCCAACGGCCAATCGTACGCCGCGATCGGCGATTACCTCGCCGTCGGCGGCTATCAGCAGGCCGAGCGCGCTTGGCAACAGCTCGAACCCGAGAAGGTTGCCGAGATCGTCAAGGATGCCGGTCTGCGCGGTCGCGGCGGCGCCGGATTCACCACCGGCATGAAGTGGCAGTTCATGCCGAAGGAGTCGCCCAAGCCCTGCTATCTCGCCGTCAACGGCGACGAGAGCGAGCCCGGCACCTTCAAGGATCGACAGATCCTCGAGCGCAATCCGCACCAGTTTCTCGAAGGCGTGCTGATTGCCGGACGCGCCATCCGCGCCCGCGCCGCCTATGTCTATGTTCGCGGCGAGTATTCTCGCCCGTACGAGATCCTGATGCGGGCTCGCCAAGAGGCCTACGCTCGCGGCTACTTCGGCGCGAACGTCTTCGGCCTCGGCAAGCCTTTCGACGTCTATGTCTCACGCGGCGCCGGTGCGTACATCTGCGGCGAAGAGACCGGCATGCTCGAGTCGATCGAGGGCCGCAAAGGCCAGCCGCGCAAGCGCCCGCCGTTCCCGGCAGCTTCCGGCCTATGGGCCAGCCCGACGACCGTAAACAATGTCGAGACGGTCACCCACGTGCCGTCGATCCTGCGCAACGGTGCCGAGTGGTTCAAGAAGATCGGCACCGCGAAGAGCACCGGCAACACCCTCTTCGGTATCAGCGGCCACATCAACCGCCCCGGCGTGTACGAGCTGCCGCTCGGTACGCCGCTGCGCGAAATCATCGAGAAGCACGCGCAAGGCGTCTCCAGCGGCCGGCCGATAAAGGCGATCATCCCCGGTGGCGTCTCGATGCCGGTGCTCCGTCCGGAATCGATCGACGTCAAGATGGATCACGACTCGCTGCGCGAGGCCGGCACGCTGCTCGG
>DASPMH010000249.1:0-6084 GCA_035627175.1 Terriglobales bacterium
ATGAGCCTCGCCTGCGCCGCGGATCTGGTCGTCGCCGCCGAGAGCGCCAAGTTCACCATGGCCTACACCCGCGCCGGCCTGGTACCCGACGGATCGTCGAGCTACTTCCTCTCGCGCATCGTAGGACTGCGCCGCGCTCTCGAGCTGACTTTGACCAATCGCGTCTTGAGCGCCGCGGAAGCGCTGGCGCTCGGCATCGTCACCCGGGTCGCGCCCGACGCGGAGCTGCGCCCGCAGGCGGAGGCGCTGGCCAGTGAGCTTGCGGAAGGCGCGACGCACTCGCTGGGCCTGGCCAAACGGCTATTGCACCAAGGCTGGAACAACACTCTCGAAAGCCAGATGGAGCTCGAGAGCCGAGCCATCGCCGACGCGGCTCGCACTCCTAACGCCCGCGAAGGCATCCTCGCCTTCGTCGAAAAGCGCCGCCCCAACTTCCGGATCCCCCCTCCTTTCTAAGGAGGGGCGAGGGGGAGGTCGGCGGCGGTCCGTGGCCGCCGGGTCGGTCCCCTCCCTACCCTCCCCCGGGACCGGGTTCGGATGATTGACTCGCGGCGGGAGCGCTTCTAGCTTCGGCCGCTGATGTTTCTCGACTTTTTCTATGGTTTGCGCGAGGCGGGAGTGCCGGTCGGCATTCAGGAGTGGCGCTCCTTTCTCGAAGCGATGGAGAAGGGGCTGCACGGCTCGAGTTTGCTGCGCTTCTACCACCTCGGCCGCGCCTGCCTGATCAAGAGCGAGACCTACTTCGACGCCTACGACCGTGTCTTCGCCAAGGTCTTCAAAGGCGTCGAAGGCGCTCTCGGCGACGACGTCACCGAGAGGGTGATGGAGTGGCTGCGCGACCCGAAGAACTTCCCCAGTCTCACCGCCGAGGAGTGGGAGAAGCTCGAACGTCTCGACGCCGATGAGCTGATGCGGCGCTTCCTCGAGCGGCTGGCGGAGCAGCAGGAGCGCCACGACGGCGGCGACAAATGGGTCGGTACCGGCGGCAAGTCGCCGTTCGGCCACGGTGGCCAACACCCTACCGGTATCCGCGTCGGCGGTCCGAGTCACAGCCGCTCGGCAATGAAAGTTGCCGAGGAGCGCTCCTTTGCCAACTACCGGACCGATATCTCGCTCGACGTGCGCCAGCTGCGCACCGCGTTGCGGCGGCTGCGCCAGCTGACCCGCAGCGGCACGCCGACCGAGCTCGACCTCGATGAGACCATTGACCGCACCTGCCGCAACGCCGGCGAGATCGAGCTCGAGTTCCGCGCTCCGCGCCGCAACGAAGTACGGCTGCTGCTGTTGATGGACGTCGGCGGCACGATGGACCCCTACTACCAGCCGGTCAGCCAGCTCCTGACGGCGTTACACGAAGAGCGCGGCCTGCGTGACTTCCATGCCTACTACTTTCACAACTGCGTCTACGAGCACCTCTTCGAGAACGCTCGCATGCATCGCGCTGACGCGGTGCCGACGGCAGATATCCTCAGGCGCCTCAACCCGCATTGGAAGGTGGTGTTCGTCGGCGACGCGGCGATGCACCCCGCCGAGCTGCTGCAGCCCTATGGCAACATCGATCCCCGCCGCGCCGCCGGGACACCGGGGATCGACTGGCTGCACCGCATCGCCGATCACTTCGAGCGCTCGGTTTGGATCAACCCGGAGAAGCAGGCCTACTGGGATGCCGACACCTGTCGCATCATCCGCCGCCTCTTCCCGATGTACTACTTGAGCGTCGACGGCATGAGTGACGCGGTCAGAGCACTGGTCGGCGCGCGCCAGTAGTTCGGCCTTGGTCTTCGGGGGGTTTTCGCATATTGGCGAGGGCCCGATGGAAAGCAGCGGCGCGTCGCCAGCGCACCTCCGGCCGGTCGCGATCGAGCCCCTCGGCGCGTGGAGCGCGCCGGACCTGCGTGAGCTCTGGCGCCACCGCCACATTCTGTCGGCGCTGCTGCGACGCGACCTCAAGACCCGCTATCGCCAGACGATGCTCGGGCCACTGTGGTTCGTGCTCACCCCGCTCGGCCGGATGGGAGTATTCAGTGTCGTCTTCGGCAAGATCGCTCAGCTGCCGTCCGACGGTGTGCCGTATCCGCTGTTCACCTACGCCGCCTTGCTGCCGTGGGAGCTCTTCGCTGCTTCGGTACAACGCAGCACCCAAAGCATGGTCAAATACCAGGGCATCATTCCGAAGGTGTATTTCCCCCGCTTGCTGATCCCGCTGGCGGAGACCTTGTCCGCCTTGCTCGACTTCTGCTGCTCGCTGCTGCTGCTGCTGGCGATGATGTTGTTCTACGGCTACTGGCCGACGGATCGAGTCGTCTATCTGCCCTTCTACGTCGGTCTGGCGCTGCTGAGCGGTTTCTCGGTCGGCTTGGTGTTCGCATCGCTCCAGGTGCGCTACCGCGACGCGAGCCAACTGGTCGGCTATCTGCTGCAGGCGTGGTCGTTCGCGACGCCGGTGGCATACTCGGCGGCGCTGGCGGCGCAGAGCTTCTCGACACCGGCGTGGATTCTCTACCGGCTCAACCCGATGTTCGCCCCGGCCGACGGCTTTCGCTGGATGTTTCTCGGCGTCGGGCACGGCCCGGATTGGACCCTGCCGATCGTCACCCTCGGCGTGCTGATAGCCGTAGGCGCCAGCGCGGTGCTGTTCGACCGTACCCAGGACATGGTCGTCGATCTGCTATGAGCGAAGCGGCGATTCGCATCGCAGACCTGGGCAAGCGCTATCCGCGCAGCATCGGCGCCTCGACCATCGCGCAGCGCCTGCGCCAGGTGCGCAGTGCCGAGTGGTTCTGGGCGCTGCGCGGTGTCAACGTCGAAATCCGCCGCGGCGAAACCGTCGGTTTGGTCGGTCACAACGGCGCCGGCAAGACGACGCTGCTGCGCATTCTGTCGCGCGTCACTCGCCCGACCGAAGGCCGGGCCGAGATTTTCGGACGTCTCGGCGCCTTGCTCGAGATCGGTGCCGGTTTCCACGGCGAGCTGACCGGCCGTGAGAACATCTTTCTCAACGGCGCCTTGCTCGGCTTGCGCGAGTCGCAGGTGCGCGCCCGCTTCGCCGACATCGTCGAATTCTCCGAGCTCTCGCAGTCGATCGATACTCCCTACAAGTGGTACTCGAGCGGCATGCGGGCTCGACTCGGCTTCAGCATCGCGGTGCACCTCGAGTCGGACATTCTGCTGATCGACGAGGCGCTCGCCGTTGGCGATACCGCTTTCCGCAAGCGCGCTTCCGAGCGCATTCGCCAGCTGATTCGCTCCGACCGCACGGTGATCCTCGCCGGCCATCAGCTGACGACGCTGACCAAAGTCTGCGACAGCGCGATCTGGCTCGACCACGGCGAGATGCGTGCTGCCGGGCCGAGCGCCGCAGTGATCGAGGAGTACCGCACCGCGACGCAAATCGGGGCAACGACGGTGTTCGACGAATGAACCCGAACGACTGCGGCATTCCTAGGCTGCGTCTGGCCTACGAGGAGCTGGTGCTCGAGGTGCGGGCGCGGCCGGATCACCTCGCCTGGCTAGCGGAGTTCCTGCTGCCGCACTTTACGGAGAGCGAGGGCGAGCCGGGCTGGGCGATCGAGCTGCAGGAGGACGAGGACGCCTATGCTGCGGCGCTTCGCTGCGGCGCGGGCGACGGCAGCACCATCGACTGCTTCGCGCTCGACAGCGCGGTGGTGCGGCTGCCACGCTGGCACGACGCCGGCCGCGCCACGGCTGTCTTCGATCGCGACTACCGCTGCTTCTACACGGTTCTGCCGCAGCGGCGCCAGGTGCGGATCGTCACCGTCGCCGACAACGCTTCGATTCGCACGCCGCTGATGCGAGTGGTGCGCGAGCTGGCGATGAATCACTGCCACTCCCGCGGCGGCTTGTTCCTCCACGCCTCGGCCGTGGCCGTCGGCGAGCGGGGTCTGGTCGTCACCGGCCGCAAAGCGGCGGGCAAGACCACCCTGCTGATGTACCTGCTCGGCGCAGCGCAAGCCGAGTACCTCGCCAACGACCGAGTGCTGGTTTCGCTGGCAGCCGCGGAGGTCGCCTGCCGCGGCTTGCCATCGGTGGTCACCATCCGACCGCGCACGCTCGAGCTCTTCCCGGAGATCGCCGGCCGACTGGCCGGCAGCGGCTTTCGCCAGCAGCGCACCATCGCCGAGGCAGAGCGTGAGCAGCTGCCGCCCCAGCCGTGGAGCGATGGCCGCTACGGCCTGACGCCGGCGCAGCTGTGTGCCCTGGTCGAAGCGCAGCCGGCGAAAGCGGCGCAGCTGCGGGCCGTGGTCTTCCCGGCGGTGACCGAGCGCCCCGGCGGAGTTGCGCTGCGGCGGCTCGAGCGAGAGGAGGCGGCCGCGCGCTTGGTGCCGTCGCTCCTCGGCGCCGGCAGTTGGAAGAAGACGTCGGATCTATTTGGAGAGCCTTCTTTGAACGCCGGCGGTGACCAAGGACGATCCGCCGAGCAGCGCTTGATCGCGATGTGTCGGGAGCTGGCGCGCCGGGTGGCCTGCTTCGAGTGTCAGCTGGGACTGCAGGCTTATGACAACGACCGCGGCCGGCAGGCGCTGCTCGCGCTGGTGAGGGAGCGATGACCGAGCCGGCCTCGAGAATCGTGCCGGCAGCGCGCTACCGCTCGGCGGGCGACCTGTGGCTGATCACGACGTACTTCAATCCCGCCGGTTATCGTCGCAAGCGCCAGCACTACCGGCGCTTTCGAGAACCGATCGACGCCGGCGGATTGCCCCTGCTGACCGTCGAATGCGCCTTCGGCGACCGGCCCTTCGATCTGCCCGCGGGCGAGGATGTCCTGCAGCTGCGCGGGCGCGATGTGCTCTGGCAGAAGGAGCGCCTGCTCAATCTTGCCATCGCCCGGCTGCCACCGAGTTGCACCAAAGTTGCGTGGCTCGATTCCGACATCTGTTTCGAGAACGAGCAGTGGGCGGCGCTGGCCTCGGCGGCACTCGAGCGCGTGCCGCTGCTGCAGCTCTTCGAGCAAGCGGTGTTGCTGCCCCCCGACGCGACCGAATTCGATGGCGCTGGGCAAATCATTTCGAGCTATGCCGCCGTCGCCGCGGCAAATTTGTCGCTGGCGCGCAGCGGCGAGTGGGAGCAGCACGGTCACACCGGCTACGCCTGGGCGGCGCAGCGCGATCTGCTCACCCGCCACGGCCTGTACGACCGCTTCGTCCTGGGAGGCTCGGATCACGCCATCGCCCATGCCGCGTGCGGGGCCTGGGACTCTCCCTGTCTGCAGCGACGCTGGCGCGCCAACGCGGCCCAGGAACGCGACTTCCTTTGCTGGGCCGAGAAATTTCACCAGGAGATCGATTCGCGCATCGGCTTCGTGCCGGGCGCCGTACTTCATCTGTGGCACGGTTCGGAGAGCGATCGCCGCTACGAGAGCCGCCATCAGGACCTCGGCCGCGCCGGCTTCGATCCGGCGCGACATCTGCGCAGCGCCGCCAACGGGTGCTGGCAGTGGGCACCCGAGGCGCCGGCGCTCGCCGCTGTCGTCGGCGATTATTTCCGCAGCCGCAACGAAGATGAGGGCCTCACCGAAACCGCGGCACTAGCGGCACAGCCGAGCGGACCACCGCCCGTGGCAGTCGTGGTCCCGGTATTCAATGGCGCGTCGACTCTGGCTGCCTGCCTCGAGTCGCTGCTCCGGCTCGACTACCCGAGCGACCGCCTCGAGCTGCTCTGCGTCGACAATGGCTCGACGGATGCAAGCGCAATGATTGCAGCTAGTTACGCACCACGAATTCAGCTGCTGCGCGAGCCCAAGCGGGGTGCTGCCGCGGCGCGCAACTGCGGCATCCGCGCGGCGCAGGCATCGGTGATCGCCTTCACCGATGCCGACTGTCGCGTCGACCGCGATTGGCTTCGTCAGCTGGTAGCGCCGCTGACGGATGCGTCGATCGGCATCGTCGGCGGCCGGATCCTTGCCGGCGAGCAAGCCAACTTCGTCGAGCGCTTCGGCGAATGGATTCACGATCACCGCCGCGCCATCGAGCAGTTTCGGCCGCCGTATGCGATCTCGATGAATTGGGCCTCGCGGCGGGAGGTGCTGCTGCAGGCCGGATTGTTCGACGAACGACTGCTGCGCGG
>DASPMH010000250.1:0-11312 GCA_035627175.1 Terriglobales bacterium
TCGGACGCTGATAACGTTGCCAATAGGCTTCGATCATGCGATCGACCAGCTCACCGGTAGCGTACGGCATGCGCACTCGGATGCGCTGGCCGCGGCGGCCGACCTCTTTCAGCGTGAACATCGGGTACATGTTGACGCCGATGATATCCGGGATGTCGGCGTGCTCACGAAACCAGTCGAGCTGGTCGGGGGTGATCTCTTGCGCCAGCAGCCAGCTACGCAGGGGATGGTAGCCATCGACCTTGCCACAGATCAGATCGAGCCCGAGGAACACCATCTGCTGGCGAAATTCGGCACTGGCGATCAAGTCGTCGTCGGTGGCGATGTAGAGATCGCCGGCATCGACGTGGACGATGACGGTTTCCGGGGCATCGTGGCGCAGCGCGCGCTGGGTCAATAGGATGCCGCGGCAAGTCGCCAGCAGCACCTGGGCGAAGCCGCGCGAGCTGGCGCGGTATGGTGGCCACCAGCCCAAGCGCCCGCTGTACCATGCCGCGATGCGCGGCTCGTTCAGCGGCGTGTGCCAGCGGATCCACGGGTAGCGCGCCGCCACCTCGCTGGCGTGCTCGGCCATCCGTTCCGGAAAGCACGGGTCGAGAAAGGCCTGGTCGAGCCAGCTCGGTACGCCGTAATGAACCAGATCGAGAATCGGCTCGATGCCGAGCTGGTGCATGCGCTCCATCACCCGATCGGACCAACTCCAGTCGCGCTGGTGCGGCGAAGGGCAGATACGGTGCCACGGCAGGCCGTAGCGCGCCGCCCGCAATCCCAGTGCGTGGATCAAATCGAGATCTTCGCGCCACCGCTGGTAGTGCTCGGTCAGCTCGTACTCATCCAAGCTGCGGCCGCTGCGATGCCACGGGTCGGCGATGAAGCTGTCTTCGATGCCTGCGGCCCACCAGAACGAATTGGTGGCGATGGCGGTGTGCAGGTTCGATCGCAACGGCAGCATGGCTGTTTCCTCAACCCCGCGGGGCGGGTCGAGGCTCAGGAAGAAGGATGATCGTTGGGCGAGTAATGCTCCGGCGAGGAAGGAATTTCGCTGCCGTTGTCATCGTCTTCGAGGGTGACGCCGGCGGTTTGGCGGAAGCGTGCCATGCGCGCCTCCCATTCGCGCTCGGTTTCGTCATCTCGCGCCGTCCGCGGCCCGCGGGTGGCGATGGCGATCTGCTCGAGCGGCATCTTCGGGGTGCGATCGCCGAAGAGCAAGCCATTCTTTTCTTGATAGGTGTCGGCGAACTGGGTGTAGCAGAAGCCGGCGAACAGCTGCACCGAGCGCACCGCGTCGAGTAGCGCCTGGTAGCGGTTGCGCAGCTGCTCGACATTGCTGGCGCGGGTGTAGCCCCAACCGTGGCTATCGGGAGTGAAGGCGATACCGCCGAACTCGGTCAACATCAGCGGCGGGGTAGTGTTGGAGTCCTGCCCCAGCATCAACAATCGACCGCCCGGGCGCTCGCGGCTGAAGAACGTCGGCTGGAGCTCGGCGGCGCGGACGTAACGACGGCGCAAGCGGCCTGGTTGATCGTCGTAGTCGTGGATGCCGATGATATCGGTCGCCACGCTTTCCCAGCCGTCGTTGCCGATCACCGGCCGGGTCGGATCGAGGGTCTTGGTCAGATGGTAGAGACTCTGGACGAAGTGGCGTTCGGCGGCGATGTCGGGGAGGTTGGGTACGCCCCAGGATTCGTTGAAGGGCACCCAGGCGATAATACAGGGATGGCTGTAATCGCGCTGGATCGCATCGATCCATTCGCGGGTCACCCGCTCGATGGCGAGCTCGGTGAATCGATAGGCGCTCGGCATCTCCTCCCATACCAACAGCCCGAGCTTGTCGGCCCAGTACAAATATCGCGGCGACTCGATTTTCTGATGCTTGCGCACACCGTTGAAGCCCATCGCCTTGGCGAGCTCGATATCGGCGCGGATCGCCTCGTCCGACGGCGGCGTCATGCCGCTCTCGGGCCAATATCCCTGATCCAGGATCAGACGCAGCGGATTCGGCCTGCCGTTGAGCACGAACGAGCGGCCTTGGATGCCGACGCTGCGCAAGGCGGTGTACGAGAACACCCGGTCGAGCACCTGGCCGCTGGCGTCGTAGAGGGTCAGCTGAGCATCGATCAGGGTCGGACTCTGCGGACTCCACAGCAGCTCGTTGCGGTAATCGTCGATACCGGGATCGCCGAGAGCCAGCCGCCGTGCCAGCTCGGTACCGCTGATCCGATAGAGGTCGCGGGCCAGCTCGAAATTGCCGACGTGGAGCATTACCTCGAGGGAAAGATCGGTGCGCCGCTCGCCGGCAAGATGTACTTCGAGACCGAGCTCCCAGCGTTCGAGATTGGGTGTCCACCGAATGCGATCGATGCGCGTCGCTTGTACCCTCTCCAGCCACACCGTCTGCCAGATCCCCGAGGTGCGGGGGTACCAGATCGAGTGCGGCTCGAGCATCCAGTCCTGCTTGCCGCGCGGCTTGGCAAGATCGTGAGGATCGTCGTCGGCGCGCACGACGATTTCGAAGGGAGTATCGCTCTCGACGTGCTCGGTGATGTCGAACTCGAAGGGCGTGTAGCCGCCTTGATGATGACCGACGCAGTGGCCGTTGACCCAGACGGTGGTGTCATAGTCGACCGCACAGAAGTGAAGCAGCAGCCGCTGGTCGGCGGCGAGAGCTACCGGCGCGATCTGGCGGCGATACCAACAGGTCTGAAAGAATCCGCTGTTGCCGATGCCGCTTTTCGGTGTCTCCGGGGAGAACGGCACGACGATCTCGCTCTGCCAGCCGACGTCGCCCGGCAGCTGGGACTTGCAAACCTCTTCGATCGCAAAATCCCAGGTGCCGTCGAGAGACCGCCATCCCTCGCGCCGCAGCTGCGGCCGCGGATATCCCAGCTCTCCGCTCAGGCGCATTCGTTGGCGACAGCTCGATCCACCGCCAAGCTCGGCGCCTTTACCACCTGCCGTAGAGCACGGACTTTGTCGGCGGCGTTGCGACCGGCGATGAATGCGTGATCCGAGTTGTAGTATTCCCACTCGCTGTAGCGGCCGGCGAGCAGCACGTCCTGGCGCGCCAGCCATTCGCGAATGACTGCGACATTTTCGGCGCGCTGGTGGTCGTAAACGACGTAGGCGTACGGCAGGTCCACTTGATTGGCGACCAGAACTCGATCGTCCGCGCCGAACAAGCCGACCTTCCGGCAATCGTCGATGCAGCGCTGGATCAAGGCATCGCCGTCGACAGGCAGCGGCTTGTGCTCCGAGTAGGTCAGCTCGCAGGTCAGGCCGAAGCCGCCCGGCGGATTGCAGTGCGGGCTGGCATTTCCCTGGACGAAGATGCGGTGGAAGATGGTATCTCCGGGATAATAGATCCAGTGCTTCTCGGTCAGCTTCTCGCGGGCGACGCCGATGTTGACGCAGCGCACCGACACATGGCGCAATCGGCTGGCCGCCTTGCGAACCGCCTCGGGAGCCTGCGAGCCGAGCAGGCGGACCAACTCCGGCAGCGGCGCGGTGCTGATCAGATAGTCGTAGGTGTAGCTGCGGCCGTCGCTGAGAGTGACCTGGTGCTCGCGCAGGGCTACCCCGCTGACTTCCGCGCGCAGGTGCAGCTCGCCTTTGAGGTGGGGCAAGAAAGCATCCATCAACGCCTGGCAGCCGCCGCGCAAGACATACCCGAAACGAGCGTTCGGACCCATCGGCTTGGGCACCGGCTGCAGCGCACCTTCAATCATCTCTTCCAGATCTGGAATCGGCACGCGGCCACCAAGCCAAGAGGTCTCCATCTCGCTCAGTGGCACCGTCCACAGTTTTCGGTTGTACGGAATGGCGAAGTGCTTGGCGATGCCGGCGCCCCAGACCTTGTAGATGAACTCCTCGAAATTGCGCGGTGCGGCGCCGTTGCCATTGCCGTTGCCGTTGCCGGCGGCAGCGAGCTTGGCGGTCGCTTCGAGCACGCCGTCGGCGCAGCAGTCGCTGATCGCGGTCACCTTGCAGGCGTCGTTGCCATTGCCATTGCCGTTGCTCTTGCTCGAGCCGAAGCGGGCCTCGATGACGCCGAGGATACACTCCTTGATCACCTTCGGGGGCAAGCCGTAGAGCGCCCCCTGGAATGGATACCGGGTGTAGACGTCGTTGCTGTAGATCCACGCCTCGCGGTCCTGCCAGTGAATGTTGTCGCCGAGCAGGATCTTGTAGAGCTCATGGACGTAGGATTCGTTCGAGAACAGGATATGGCCGGCATAGTCGAAGGTGAAACCGGCCGCTTCGATCGAGCGGCACCAGCCGCCGACGCGATCGTTGCGCTCGATCAGCACCGAATCGGCACCGAGGTGATAGGCGGCGCTCAGTCCGGTCGGCCCGGCGCCGATGATCACGGTCGGCCGGCTCATAGCGCCACCGAGAGCTCGGAGCGTTGATCGCTCGGGCTATCGCTGGAGCGGCGCTTGCGCTGCAGCGAGTACGCCATCAGCGTCAACATCGAACGGACGGTATTATCCCACGAGGTGCGCGCCAGAATGCGATTGGCCGCAGCGCGACGGCGATCGCGCTCGCCTTGCTCCGGTGACAGCGCGCGCTCGCAAGCAGCGACGAACGCTTCGGGCGTGTCGCAGATGTCGACGACCTCGCCGTAGAGCGAGCGCACGTCCGCAACCGGAGTGCTGACGATTGGCTTGTCCGCCGCCATGTACTCGAGCGTCTTGGTCGGGCTGATGAAGCGCGTCGACTCGTTGAGCGCGAAAGGCAGCAGGCAGACGTCCCAACCGGCGAGATACCCGGGCAAGCTCTCGTAGTTGCGGGCCCCGAGGTGGTGCAGGTTGGGCGCCTGGGGCAGTGCGCTCGAGTCGATCTTGACCACCGGACCGATCAGGACGATCTCCCAATCCGGCCGCGCCGCGCTCAAGGCGCCGATCAACTCGATGTCGATGCGCTCGTCGAGCACGCCGAAGAATCCCAAGCGCGGCCGGCGCAGCTCGGCCTGGTCTGGCGGATCCTGTTGCGGCTGACGAGCCTGGGCGAAGTGGGCGCTGTCGACGCTGCTCGGAAAGCAATGCACATGGGGATGGCGGTGCTGGCGCGCCGCATAGAGGCTCGGCCCGCCGGTAAACACCAGATCGGCTTCCTGCAGCAGCTCGTCTTCCCACTGCACCAGTGACTGCGGCGCAAACTTGAACGCCGACAGCTCGTCCATGCAATCGTAAACCAACAGATCAGGCCGCAGCGGCCGAACGAACGGCAGGGCAAGCGGCGTATACAGCCAGGCTACGTAGTGATCCGGAAGATGCTCATTGCGGAGATCGCGCAGCATCGGCGTCAGGTGCGTCGTCTGCTCGGCAGCGAATCCCGGCACCGGTAGGGGCGTATGGGGCCGGCATACCATCAGGTTCGCTTCCGGCCGCTCGATCTCCCAATGGCCGCCGCGGTGGCGGTCGTGCACCGGCTCTTCGACGAAGACTACCCGGCGATCCTTGGCGAATCGGCTGAGTAGGTGGTGCGGGCGTTGGCGAACCGAATCCCACCGGAGATGGGAGAACACGAGCAGGGGCATCGACAGCATCGGCAGAGCTCCTTCGAAAAATATGATGCCCTGCTGTCCGACGGCGCCTATCGTGAGCCGGGCAGGCCTTTCGGAGGCAATCGCTGTGCCGCGTAAAATCGATGACTGTTGTTGCTTTGACCCTGGGCGGGTGGGGACTTCCGCGCAGAACCGGGAGGTTGCCGCGTAAATATTACCTACAGACCACCGCTCGAGCCGACAGGATCAAGGAGCCTCGGGGTCGTAGCCGAGGTTCGGACGAAGCCAGCGCTCGACATCCTTGAGCGGCATCGCTTTGCGGCGGGCGTAGTCCTGCACTTGGTCTTTGTCGATGCGGCCGAGCTGGAAGTACTTGGCTTCCGGGTGCCCTAGATAAATGCCACTGACGCTCGCCCCCGGAACCATCGCGCCGCTCTCCGTCAGGGCGATCCCCGCCGACTGCGCTTCGAGCACGTGGAACAGCTTGAACTTCTCGCTATGGTCCGGGCAGGCGGGATAGCCGAAGGCCGGCCGGATGCCGCGGTAGCCCTCACGGATCAGCTCCTCGTTACCGAGCCGTTCCTCGGGTGCATACCACTCCCGCCGGGCGCGCTGGTGCAGCATCTCCGCGAAGGCTTCGGCGAGCCGGTCAGCGAGCGCTTTGACCATGATCGCATTGTAATCGTCGTTTTTGCTCTCCAGCTCGCGGGAAAACTCGTCGGCGCCGATGCCGGCGGTGACCGCGAAGGCACCGACGTAATCGCGCCGGCCGCTCTCCTTGGGTGCGACAAAATCGGCGAGCGATTTCAGCGGAACCTTGGCACTCATCTGGCGCTGCTGGCGCAACGCATTGAAGCGCACCAGCTCCTTGCTGCGGCTGTCATCGGTATAGAGGACGATGTCGTCACCGTCGCTGTTGGCGGCCCAGAAGCCGTAGACCGCGCTGGCGCGAAGGCGCTGCTCGGCGACGATGCGGTCGAGCAGCTCTCGCCCGTTGGCGTAGAGCTCGCGCGCGGCGGCACCGCGTTCGGGATCGTCGAAAATCGCCGGGTACTTGCCGCGCAGCTCCCAGGCAGAAAAGAAGAAGGTCCAGTCGATGAAATCGACCAGCTCCGCCAGCGGCTGGTCGTCAATGACTCGGCGGCCGAGGAACTCCGGGCGCGACAGATCCTCGCCGCGCCACTCGATCACCGGCCGCTTCTGCACCGCTTCGGCGTAGGGGACCAGCGGCTCGTCCTGCTTGCGCAGATAGATGTAGCGCAGCCGGTCCTGCTCCTCGTGGTTCTTGAGATCGAGCTGATCTTTCTGCTTGCGGTCGAGCAGCTGCGCCGCGACGCCGACGACCCGCGACGCATCGAGGACGTGGACCACGCTCTGGTGATACTGCGGAGCAATCTTGACGGCGGTGTGTTGGCTGCTGGTGGTGGCGCCGCCGATCAACAGCGGCTTCTCGAAGCCGCGCCGCTCCATCTCTTTGGCGACATGAACCATCTCATCGAGCGACGGCGTGATCAGGCCGCTCAGGCCGATCAGGTCGCAATTCTCGTCGATCGCTGTCTGCAGGATCCGGTCGGCGGGCACCATGATGCCGAGATCGAGCACGTCGTAGTTGTTGCAGCGCAATACCACCGCGACGATGTTCTTGCCGATGTCATGGACGTCGCCCTTGACCGTAGCGAGAACTACCTTGCCCTGGGCACGAGCGGTCGAGGCCTCGAGCTCCATGAACGGCGTCAGGTAGGCGACCGCCTGCTTCATTGCACGGGCGCTCTTGACCACTTGCGGCAGGAACATCTTGCCGGCGCCGAACAGGTCGCCGACGACCTTCATGCCGTCCATCAACGGCCCTTCGATGACGTCGAGCGGCCGCCGCAGCTTGAGCCGCGCTTCCTCGGCATCGGCGACGATGAAGTCGGTGATGCCGTGCACCAGTGCGTGCGCCAGCCGCTGCTCGACCGGCGCCTCGCGCCAGCTGAGATCGGCCTGCTTCTTCTCGGTCGTTCCTTTGACCGTCTCGGCGAAGGTGACCATGCGCTCGGTCGCGTCCGGCCGGCGGTTGAAGATCAGGTCCTCGACCCGCTCGAGCAGATCCTTGGGGACGTCTTCATAGACGGCGAGCTGGCCGGCGTTGACGATGCCCATATCCATGCCGGCGCGGATGGCATGGTAGAGGAAGGCCGAGTGGATCGCTTCGCGCACGCCTTCGTTGCCGCGAAAGGAGAACGACAGGTTGCTGACGCCGCCACTGATCTTGGCGCCCGGGCAGGCTTCCTTGATCGGACCGATCGCGTCGATGAAGTTCTTGGCGTACTCGTTGTGCTCTTCGAGACCGGTGGCGATGGCCAGGATGTTCGGATCGAAGATGATCTGTTGCGGATCGAAGCCGACCTCCTCGGTCAGCAGGCGATAGGCACGCTTGCAGATCTCGATCTTGCGCTCGACGGTGTCGGCCTGGCCCTGCTCGTCGAAAGCCATGACGATCACCGCCGCACCGTAGCGCTGCACCTTGCGCGCCTTGTCGAGGAAGTCCGCCTCGCCCTCCTTCATGCTGATCGAGTTGACGACGCAGCGGCCCTGAACGCACTTGAGCCCGGCCTCGATCACCGACCACTTCGAGCTGTCGATGACGATCGGCACGCGCGAGATCTCGGGCTCGGCGGCAATCAAATGGAGGAAATGGGTCATCGCCCGCTCGGAATCGAGCATGCCCTCGTCCATGTTGATGTCGATCAAGTTGGCGCCGTTGCGGACCTGCTCGACGGCGACCGCGAGCGCGGCGTTGTAGTCGTTCCTTTTGATCAGGTTACAGAACCGCTTCGAGCCGGTGACGTTGGTGCGCTCGCCGATCATCATGAAGTTGCTGTCCGGACGGATGGTCAGCGGCTCGAGCCCGGAGAGCTGGGTGTAGCGGGTCACTTCCGGGATGCGCCGCGGCGCGACGTCGGCGACGGCGGCGGCGATGGCGCGGATGTGATCGGGGGTGGTGCCGCAGCAGCCCCCGACCAGGTTGACCAATCCCGCCTCGGCGAACTCGCGCAGCTGCGCCGCGGTGCTCTCGGGGCTTTCATCGTAGGCACCGAAGGCGTTGGGCAAGCCGGCATTGGGGTAGCAAGTGATCGGCAGCGGGGCGAGATTGGCGAGCTCTTCGATGTGCGGCCGCATCTCCCGTGCCCCGAGCGCGCAGTTCATGCCGACGCTGAAGGCGCGGCAGTGCGCGATCGAGATCCAGAAGGCCTCGACCGTTTGTCCCGAGAGCGTGCGACCACTGCGATCGGTGATCGTGCCGGAGAGGATCAGCGGGATGTCGTAGCCGAGCTGGTCGAAGACGTCGAAGACACCCATCGCCGCAGCCTTGGCATTGAGGGTGTCGAAGATGGTTTCGATCAACAGGATGTCGGCGCCACCGTCGATCAGACCGCGGGCCTGGATGGCATAGGCCTCGCGTACTTGGTCGAAGGTGTGGGTTCGATAGCCGGGATTGTTGACGTCGGGTGACAGCGACAGCGTCTTGTTGGTCGGGCCCATCGAGCCGGCGACGAAACGCGGCCGAGCCGGAGTCTTGGCGCTCCACTCGTCACAGCAGCGCCGTGCCAAGGCGGCGGCTTCACGATTGATCTCGTACGCCAGTCCCTGCAGCCCGTAATCTTCTTGAGAGATCGGCGTGCCATTGAAGGTGTCGGTGGAGACGATGTCGGCTCCCGCCTCGAGATAGGCGTGATGGATGTCGGCGATCACATCGGGACGGGTCAGCACCAGGACGTCGCCGTCACCTTTGAGATCGAAAGGGTGATCCTTGAACCGTTGACCGCGGAAGTCGGCTTCGGTCAGACCGCGGCGCTGGATCAGCGATCCCATCGCCCCGTCGAAGACGAGGATGCGCGATTGCAGAAGCTGTTGAAGCTGAGCTCGAACGTTTTTTGGCATGACAAATCTCGACGGGAAGGGAATCCACCTTGTGTAGACGGTGGGTCGTCGTTGCGCAAACTAGGATCCACGAGCATCGCAAAGAAATCCCCGCTGCGAGTGTCCGCCCCTTTCCCAAGGTCTGAGGCTTTCGCCGGCGAAAGCCTCAGCGCCGCTGGCGCGCGGGATTTCTCTGCCCACCCTGCAACGCTCCTGTTGCGACGCGCGCTCTCCCATGTCTACACCGGCCGCATGAGCGAATACGTGGTGCAAAAGGTCGAGTGGTTTCAGTTCCGCGACCAAGACGGCAAGCCTTTCTTGGTCATGGTGGCTAGTCTGCCGAACGGCTTCTACACCGCCGTGCCCTGCCAGCTGGAGATCAAGCTGGCCGAGCACGGCAACATGGCGCTGGCAGCGACCGTCGACGAAGCTCTGGCGCAATTGCAGAGCACTCTCGGCGGCAAGACGGCCGCCGAGCTCTTCGAGGCGCACTGACGCGGATCAGGCGGTCAGCGGCAGCCGCACCCGAAAGGTGGTGCCTTGCCCCACCGCCGTCTCGACCGCGATCGTCCCGCCGAGCAGCTCGACCAGCCGGCGGACGATATACAGCCCGAGCCCCACTCCGCCGTACGGGCGGGTATCCGAGCTGTCCCCCTGGCGGAACGGTTCGAAGATCACCGGCAAGACCTCGGGTGCGATGCCGATGCCGGTATCTTCGACGGCGATCTCGACCAGATCGTCGAGCCGCGCCACGCCGACCTTGACCTGACCGCGCTCGGTGAACTTGATCGCATTGCCGACGAGATTCTTGATGATCACCTTGAGCTTGCCGCGGTCGGTCAACATCTGCAGCGGCGTCGAAGGGGCGCTCCACTCGACCAGCAGCTCCGGTCGGCGCCGCGCTTCCTCGCGCTCGGTTTCGATCTCGGCGAGCAGCTCACCGACATCGACCCACTGCAAAGCCAGGCGTACCTCGCCGGTCTCGAGACGGCTGACGTCGAGGGTCGAATCGATCAGTCGCAACAAATTGGTGGCGCTGTTCTGCATCCGCAGCAGCGCCTCGATCTGCTCGGTGTTGAGCTCGCCGAAGACCCCTTCCCGCAGCAGATCGTTGTAGCCGATGACGATATTGAGCGGCGTACGCAACTCGTGCGACATGGTGGCGACGAAATCGGATTTGAGCCGATTGGCCCCCTCCAGTTGCTGCACCAGGCGGGCGTTGCGCAAGGCGACCGAAGCGAGCTGCGCCATACCCCGCCCGAGGCGGATTTGTCGCGGCGAGAAGCGCTGCTCGCCATGATGACAGGCGAGATGCAGGCCGATCAGGTCGTAGCCGCTGCGCAACGCCAAGAACAGCACCCGCTGAATTCCGCTGCGCGCCGCAGCCGCGGCGGCGATCGGGTTGCCGAAATCCGCCGGTTGCAGTTGCACCGCGTCGTCGTGGGCCAGCGCCGTTTCGATCGTCGCGAACAGCTCGAGCGGCACCGGCACCAGCTCCAAGGGCTCCCCCCGCCGCGTTCCCGCGCCGTGGGAATGCACCGGCAGGTAGGCCCCCTCCTCGGTGTTGCCCAGCAGCGTATAGCTGCTCTCGCATTCGAGAATCTCGCAGCTGAGGCGCCCAAAGCGGTCGAGCAGCCGCGGCCGATCGAGCCAGGCGAGCAACTGGTGCGAGACTCGCGCCAGCGCCGCCGAGATCTCGCTCTCTTCGCGCTGGTGGCGGTAGAGCTCGGCGGTCTCCAGAGCAACCGCCAGCTGCCGCGCGATACCGGCAAGCAGTTCGACCTGGCGCGGCAGAAAAGGCCGCCCGCCGCCGAAGTTGATCGCACAGAGGCTGCCGGCATAGCGCTCGCGCAAACGCATCGGCACCGCGGTGAAAGCGCCGATCCCAAAATGCTGGTAGAAG
>DASPMH010000251.1:0-2533 GCA_035627175.1 Terriglobales bacterium
CGACCGATTCGCCTCTCGCCCTGGAGACCCGCTTTCCGCAGCTGCGTGGGCGTTTGCCGCGTGCGGTACTGACCGATCTGCCGACGCCGGTGGCCCGGTTGCAGCATCTCGGCGACGAGCTTGCCGGCAGCGAGCTGTGGATCAAACGCGATGACATCAGCAGCCCGCTGTACGGTGGCAACAAGCCGCGCAAACTCGAGCTTTTGCTGGGGCGAGCCGTCGCCACCGGAAAAACCACCCTGTTGACGACAGGCGGAATCGGTACCCATCACGGTTTGGCGACAGCGGTATGTGGCCGCGCCCTAGGGTTGCGGACGATCCTGGTGCTGCTCGAGCAGCCGGTGACGGAGTCCGTGCGGCGTTGCCTGTTGCTCGACCACGCCGCCGGAGCCGAGCTGCATTGGGCGCCAAACGTGCCCAAGCTGACCGCGTGTGCGCTTCGCCTGGTGTCGCGTGAGAGCCTGCGTGGCTCGCCACCTTACATCATTGCCACCGGCGGCACCTCGACGATCGGCACCATCGGTTACGTCAATGCTGCTTTCGAGTTGGCGGAGCAGATCGAGCGCGGTGAGTTGCCCGAGCCGAGCCAAATCTTCGTGCCGACGGGATCGGGCGGCACCTTGGCGGGCCTGGCGTTGGGCTTGAAGCTCGCCGGCCTGCGCAGCCGTGTGGTTGGGGTGGTGGTCACCGATATTTTGCCGCCGTCGGCGGCGCGCATTGCCCGCTTGGCGCGTGCCGCGGCACTGCACCTGCATCAACACGACGAGAGCCTGCCGCGGGTGACAGTGACCCCCGACGACTTCGGCATGCTGTGGAACTACGTCGGCGCAGGCTACGGACACCCGACGGGCGAAGGACAGCAGGCGCTCGCGATGCTGCGCGAGCTCGAAGGGATCACGCTGGATACGACCTATACCGCCAAGACGCTGGCGGCGGTGCTCGATGGCGTGCGGGCGCAGCGATTCGGTCCCGGGCCGCTGCTCTTCTGGAACACTTACAGCAGCATCGATCCCGCCGATCATCTGGGCCCGCTGCCGGACTACCGCCAGCTACCGCAGCCGTTCCATCGCTTCTTCGAAGGGAAGGCGGTGTCGACCAGCATAGGCGCAGCTTGATCTTGTTCTGCCTCGGGGGCCGCGCTCTACCGAGCGCAGCTACGCCTGAAGTCTTCCGCCGCGCTCTGCGGAGCGCAGCTACATGGATTGCCTGGGCGTTGCTGATCATGGGCGGTGCGGTCCATGCGGCGGAGCAACCTGCGGCGACACGAATGATCCGCACCCTCGAGCTGTACGCCGCCAAGCAGGCACGTGCTCTCGAGGAAACTGGCGCGATTCAGGCTGAGATCGATGGCAACCTGCGCAGCATCCAGAAGTCGATGCGCGACTTCGACACACTACTTCACGACGACGCCATTGCCCCATGGGGACAACACGGCGTCGCCGCGCACCTCGCCTATCTGCAACTCCTCTACCGCGACTACTTCGAGCTCCATAGCGAGCAATCGCAGCGATGGACCAGCGACGGCATACGGATCGCCGACCAGCTGATCGACCGGCAGCTCGACGGCGGTGGATTCGGCCTCGATCCGCGCCAAGACGAGCTGCGCCTTTGGCCGACCGCCCTCGCCATTCGAGCGCTGGCGCAGGCCTACGCGAGCCAGCGCAGCGTCAAATATGAGGACGCGGCGATCGCCGCCGCCGAAGGGCTCGAGCCCCTGCGCCTTCCGGACGGCTCCTACCGCACCGCCACATCGGCGAGCCATGCAGAGGTTCGCGCCAACGCTCACTTGGCCGACGCGCTGTATCTGTTGGCGCGCAACGGTGCGGGCGAGAAGTGGCGCCAGCGCAGCACCGCAATCTCGGCGTGGCTCGGCGGACAGCCGGAATCTGACCCCGCTCACAGGCGGGAAATCGAAACGCTCGCTACCATCCACGCCGCTACGCGCGCTCTTGCACCTCGACAGGTACTGTCGCCTGAGCTGACCGCCGCGCTGCAGCGCCTCAACCTCTCCGCTCCCTTGCAGCAGATGGCGCAAGACCTCACCGCCACCCTGGTTCAGCGACTTCCGCATTTGGCAGGCGACTTCGCCTACGACTCCGCCGATTCTCCAGGCTATGCCATCGAGATGTTGAAGCATCTCGGCCTGCACCAACGCGCCGGCGAGATCATCGCTCGCATCGAACGCCTGGCCGGTCGTCCGTGGCCGAAGGCGCTGCCCGAGCTCTCCTACGGAGCGCTGGGCCTGATCGTGGCCAGCGACCAAGCAGCTGCAGCGGCCGCCTTGCGGCGCTATCTGCGGCTCACCGGGATTGCCGCCCGGGCCGACGGCTATTACCTGGATTGGCTCGCTTGGATCAGCGGTGATGTCACTGAGCTCGGGCCGACGGTGCTGACGGCGCAAATCGCGCAGACGCATCTGCGCGCCGCTGCCGTGCTCGGCGACGAGGCCGCCAGGGGCTGGATCGACCCCTTACGCACAGGGCTCGCTCTGCTTGCCGTCGCCCAAGCGGAAGCCTGGGACGAGGAGCAGCAG
>DASPMH010000252.1:0-6615 GCA_035627175.1 Terriglobales bacterium
GCATTTCGCCAGCCGGCAGCGAAGTGCGTTGACGCGCTGTCGCCTCGGCATGGTAAGACCGTCGCCATGATGCGTCAGCCTCACGATCGCCCGGGCGAAGCGGCAGGGGAAGCTGGCGCCCACATCGTGCTGCTGCGCCCGCCGGCGATTTCGTCGCAGCACGCCTATAGCACCGCCATCGTCCCGCCGCTCGGCCCTGCCTACATCGCCGCGGCGCTGCTAGCGGCCGGGCACCGCGTCGACGTGATCGATGCCCTAGGCGAAGCGCCGTTGGCTCGCTCTGCCGCGGCCCACCCGGGCCAGATCGCTCATGGCCTGACCATCGACGAGATCGTCGAGCGCATCCCTGACGATGCCGATGGCATCGGGGTCTCGGTGATGTTTTCGCAGCAGTGGCCACACACCGCAGCGATCCTCCGCGCCATTGCGGCGGCGCGCCCGGGGGTGCCGATTTTCGCCGGCGGCGAGCATCCCAGCGCCACTTGGAAATACATCCTCGAGCAGCACCCGGAAGTGACCCTCTGCGCCCTCGGCGAAGGAGAGCAAACCGCTGTCGATATAGCGGCTTGGCTCGCAGGACATCGAGGATTGGACGAAATCGAGGGGATCGCCTATCGCGGCGGCGGGGAGATTTGCCGTGGGCCTGCTCGCCAGCGCTTGCGCGAGGTCGACGCGCTGCCCCGGCCGGCGTGGCAGCTGTTCCCCTTGGAGAATTATCTCGCCAACGGCTTCGGCCATGGCGTCAACCGAGGCCGCTCGCTGCCGATGCTTGCGACCCGCGGTTGTCCCTACCGCTGCACTTTCTGCTCGAGCCCCGACATGTGGACGACGCGCTACTATCCGCGAGCGGTCAGCGCGGTCGTGGATGAGATCGCCGATTACGTCGAGCGCTATCAGATCTCGAACATCGACTTCGAAGACTTGACCATGTTCGTCAAGCGCGACTGGATCCTCGAATTCTGTGGCGAGATCGAGCGGCGTGGCCTGAAGATCACGTTTCAGCTGCCGAGCGGGACACGCTCCGAGGCTCTCGATCGGGAGACGCTGGCGGCGCTGGTGCGCGGCGGCTGTCGCAATCTGACCTATGCTCCGGAGTCGGGTTCGCGCGCGACGCTCGGCGAGATCAAGAAGAGGGTCGATCCCGACCGGCTGCTCGACTCGATGCGCGTCGCCAAGGAGCTCGGCATCAACATCAAGGCGAACCTGATGATCGGCTTTCCCAACGAGACGCGGCGAGAGCTGCTCGAGACACTCAAGCTCGGCGTTCGTGCGGCCTGGGCCGGGGTGGACGACATTCCGCTGTTTCCGTACTCGCCCTATCCCGGGACGAGCTTGTACGAGGACCTGCGCCGCGACGGCATTCTCGGGCCGCCCGATGACGACTACTTCGCCAGCCTCGGCTACATGGACATCACCCGGACCGAGTCGGTGTGCCGTCACATCGGCACCACCGAGCTCAATCTGTATCGCATCGCCGGCATGGCCGCTTTCTACGCCATCGGCTACCTGCGCCATCCATCGCGTCTGCTGCGCACAGCGCGCAACGTCCGCGCCGGCCGCAGCGACACGGTCCTGGAGCAACGCCTCGTCGAGCTCCGCCACCGCCGCGTAGCTGCGCTCGGCAGAGCGCGGCGAGGCCCCGATGTAGCTGCGCTCGGCAGAGCGCGGCGAGGCCCCGATGTAGCTGCGCTCGGCAGAGCGCGGCTTCCGGGGGATATTCGCAGCGTGCCGCCGCCGTCTACCGACGGCAGCTACACCGATGTAGCTGCGCTCGGCAGAGCGCGGCTTCCGGGGGACATCGTGGCGGCCCGGTCGCCAGGCAAGGTGCGATGATCGCGGCCGGAAATCCGCCTGCTCGCCTCGTCACCGTGCGCGGCCGGATGTGGTCCGCAGAGTGGCTCGCCTTCGTCTGGAGCAGCGTTCCCGGCTTTGCTCTCGCCTGCGCTGCGGCAAGTGGCATCGTTCCGGAAAGCCTTGTCCTCGCCTTGTTCGCGATCAGCTTCGTAGGACTCAACTTGATGCACATGGGCGCCACCTGGGCGCGGGTTTATGTCCGACCCGGCTGGCGCGGCCACTCAGTCGAGCGGCTGATCATTCCCTTCGCCCTGGTCTGCTTCGCTCTCGGCTTCGAGGCGCTCGGCGGCGGCGCACTGCTGCTGGCACTGCAGTACTTCCTCAGCTTCCACCACGCCCTGATGCAGAATTACGGCTTGGTGCGCGCCTCGCAGCGGCGCAGCGGCCGCCAGGTCGATATCCGTCTCGACCAAGCCGCGTGCTTGTTGCTCCCGGGCGCGGCGCTGCTCTATCGCGCCGGCGCGGTGTGCGACCAGTACGCCGGCGCGCCGGTGCCCTCGTTGCCCTTGTCTCTGCTCACTGTCCTGGGCGCCGCGGGCGCAATCGCACTGCTCGCCTTCATCGGCCGGGAGTGGCGCAGTCATCGCGCCGGAGCAGCGGTCGATCCGATCGGCGTCGGCATTTTTGCCGGCACCAACCTGATCTGGTCAGCGTTGCTGATCGGCGATCCTCACCCGGCGATTCCGCTCTACGCCCTCGCCTCCGGGCATTACGTGCAATACCTCTACTTCGTCTGGCGGACCGAGCAGCGCGAGGCGCCGGCCGCCTCGGCCGGCGGCACCGCAGTACGCCTGCAGGCGATGCTGCGCTCCTCGCGCCTCGAGTACTTGCTGGTGCTGCTGATCCTCGCCGGTGCGGTGACGCTGGCATTGACCTTCGCTTCTGCCGGGCTGAGGTCGCTGGCAGAGGCTCATGATCTGCGGCCGAGCGGGGCACTGGCGATTCAGCCGTGGGCGGCGGCGATGCTCGGCATCAATCTCGAGCATTACTGGCTCGACCACCGCATCTGGCGCACGCGCACCGCCCGTTGAGGGCCCTCCGGCCCATGCCGCCGACATCATTCCCGAGGCGCCGCCTGCTCGAGCTGACGGCAATCCTGCTTGCGATCCTCGCCGATGCCTATGTGCTGCGCCACACCTGGACGGGTCTACAGGTGGTCGAGGGCCAGCTGCGGCGCGGTTACTTCGAAAGCTTCGCCGGCCGTGTCGGCATCGCCCTCGATCCGATCCTGCGGCCGGTGTTCCCTTCGCTCGCATTGACCGACGACGGCGCCCTGGCGGTGCCTCCCGGAATGACTGCGGCAGTGCCGCTCGAGGGCGGTTTGCGCTACCGCTTCGAGTGCGATTGGGGCCTGGCGCCGTATCTGGTGCTCGGCCGCGACGGCCCGGTGGGCCCGGCGGCCGGCAATCTCGGTGTGCTCGTCGGTGAAGCACAGCTGAGCGAACCTCGAACGCTGTCGATCAGCGCTGGAAGGCTGAGCTGGACACCGTGGGACGGCTCGCGACCGTGGCGCGAAGACGCGGCGCGGCTGACGGCGCTGGTCGATACCTGCTTGCCGCGACCGATCGGCGCCCATACTCCCGAGCTTCCCGCCGCCAGCGTGCTGGTTCGCGATGGCGTCCTCGAGTTGCGGCTCGGCGGCTGTTCGGTGGTCGAGCCGATCGGCAGCGACACCTCGCTCGCGGTATTGGCGGGACCCGATTGGATCACCATCGAACGCGGTCCGCCCTGGGAAGTCGAGCGCTGGTACATCTGGCCGATCGCTGCGGCGGTGGTGATCAAGGTGCTGGTGCTCAGCTACAGTCTCGGCGCCTCGGCGGCGCTGGTCACCTCGGCGACCCTGGCGGTCGCGGCAGTCTATCTGCCCGTCCCCGCGACGCTGACCTGGCCGCTGACCATCGTGATGGCCTTCGCGGCGGCCTTCGCCAAGATCAGCGCGCTTGTCTGGCGCAAGTTGCCACCGCGGCGGCGTTGGCCGGCCGCGGTGGCCGTGGTGCTGCTATTCGCCGGCGCCACCGGGTGGTGGATGTTCGAGCCAGAAGAGCGACATCCGATCGTACGCAGCTACGCCGGCCGGAGTGACGGCCCTGACCTCTGCGCGTTGATCGGCTATTCGACGGTCGAGAGCGCGAGCTTGCGGAAGAATCGCGGTGGCATACGCGACTTTCTCGCTGCCGACTGCGCCCCGTGCGCGGGGCAGACGGCGGTGCTGGCTGCGGGTGGCGAAACGCTCGAGTTCATTCGCGACGAATACTGCCGCAGCTCGCCCGGTCTTGGCGCCGACGGCCAGGTGATCTTCTTCGGTGGAGCGAACGACGACTACCTGTCGGGCATCACTGCGCTGGCGCAGATCTTTTTGGTCGGCCAGCAGGGCATCGAGCCCTGGCGCCAGACGCAGCGGCCTGCCGCAGCCGCTTCCCTCGCCGCTCTCGAGGTTCAGCTATCGGCGTTGCGAGAGGCGATGGTGTGCGCGGCGCAGCGTCGCGCCCGTTTCGTTTTCATCCACGATTTCCTGGTCAGTGATCTGGTCGATGGCCGGGGGCGTGAACGCACGACGATGCTCGAGAGCCGCCGCCAGGTGGTCGAGGCGGCGGGAGGTATCTTCATCGACACTCTCGAGCGCTTCGCCGCGGAAGCGGGGGTCAGCTGGTTCAACGACTATATTCATCCATCGATGGTCGCCCACCGCCGCATCGCAGAGGCAGCCTGTGCCGCCATCGACCACCCCCTTGCCGCCAATCCCCCCTCCTTTCTAAGGAGGGGGCAAGGGGGAGGTTGAGGCCCTCCGGGGCAAGGGGGAGGTTGAAGCTCCGGTTATATCCGCGCGGAGGTTCTTCGCTCGTGGCTTAGAAATCCCCGCGCCTGCGGCGCTGACGCCTTCCGCCGGCGGAAGGCGTCAGCCCTTTGGGAAAGGGGGCGCACGCCTGAACTAGGTGTCGAATTGTGGGGGCGGCAGTTGATCGAGGTGGCGGTGGCACATCGCGCAGCTGCTGATGCCCCGCGCCCGCGCGGTGGGATCGAGGACCTCGTCGATCCAACCGCGGAATTTGCGATAGTTGGCGAAGACGGTCTGCGGGTCGCTGCCGACTTTGCCGAGAGCGTAATGCGGCGCATCGATTTCGGTAGCGAAGGGACAAGCGTGAAAGCGGCCCTGGCTGGTCAGCACCGGAAAGCAGCGCACGCAGCCGCTGCCGAGACCGTGAAAGTCGGCTTCGCGGTCGCGATCGTAGACCTGCTCCGCGCCGGCTCCCGCATGGAACAGGATCTTGTAGCCCTGGAATAGGCGATTCGGGTGCTGCCGCGCCCAGTCCTCGAGCTGCTCGCGGGCTCGCGCCGGCAGCGGCTCGGCATCGCGGCCGTGGTAGATCGAATAGTTGAGCACTGCCTCGCTGCGACCATCGCTTTCTAAAATCGCGATCAAACGGTCCGCCTTGATGCCGTTGGAGAAGACGGTGAACAGTCCGGCGAAACCTCGCGCTCTCAGGTACTGCATGGCGGCAATGATCGCCTCGGCGTGTAGCGTCGGCTCGCCTCCGTAGAACTTGATGTTGCCGTCACGGGCGACGCTGCGCAGGGCCTGGTCGAGCGTGGCGCTGTCGTAGTTGCGATACCAACCGTCGGGCGAGCCATCGATGGTGCACCAGCTGCATGTGCGATTGCAGAAGTTGCCTTCGTAGAGATGGAGCTCGCGCAGCTCCCGGTCGCCGTCGTGGTAATGCTCGACCGGCTCGTGAAACAAGATCGGTCCGAGATGGGGCTTGCGGTTGCTGTCGTTCAGACCCCAATCGTAGGTGTTGTACACCACCTCGAACTCGAGAATCTCCTCGAGCGGTAAGCCGAGATGCTCGGCGACGAAGCGCAGAACACCGGTGCGGTATTCCTCGGTGCTGCCTTTGGCGCCGGCGAAATCCTCGGCGTACATCTTGAATAGCCGCGAGATGAAGATCTTGCCCGCTCCGCGGTCGATTCGACAGTTCCACTCGCTGGCGAGGAACTGCTCGGTGGCCGTGCGCAGCGTCGCATCGATGCCGTCCGCTTCGAAAGCTCGCGGCCGCATCGCCGGGCAGCCGTTGGAGCCGCAGTTGATGGCGAAGTGAATCCGAGGCTCGGCAAACTCGCCGCGCAGGATCTCGTGCTCGATGTCGTCGAGACTTACCTTGCGGCCGCCGGCGTCGTGACGGCGCCGCTGGAAGAATTGGCCATCCTTGCTCTTCCACACCGACGACAGCGGATACTCCGCCATGATCGCGTCGAGAGTGAAGGCGTTGTAGGCGTTGATCCAATACGCCAGCGCCGCTTCGGCGACAGGAAAACGCCTGGGGTGTGTAACCGGGCTGGCGCTAGCGAGCTCACCAATGAAGCGGTCGAGCAGCGCCCGCTCTTCGGCCAACCGCTCGTAGTCGACCTTGCCGTCGGCAGTTACCACCTTGGCAAGCAGCGCGCTCCAGGTGTCGTAAGAGAATTCGCTCATCCGTCAGCGCACACGATCACTGTAGAGCGTCTCGCTGCTGCGATCGGCCGGTACCGCGAATCTCGACTCCCAGCACAGGCTGCTGTCGCTGCGGATCAGCTGCACCTTGACCTCGCCGGCCGCCTCGAGAGGCAGCGGCAACTGCAATCCCGCGCCCTTCCCTTTGACATGGATTGCCGCATCGCGATCGCCGCTCTTCAGCACCACCTGGGTGACACCGGCCTGATTGCCGTTGCGGCGGCGATATTTGTAGGCGCGGCTGCCGACGGCCTTCCAACAGGGCCTACCGT
>DASPMH010000253.1:0-9623 GCA_035627175.1 Terriglobales bacterium
ACGCTTTCACCCCGAGCACCAGAGACTCGACCTCGATCGTGTCGCCGATGTAAACCGGAGCACCGAAGCGCATGTCGATGTATTCCAGATTGGCGCGGGCATTCTCGGAGATATCCTCGACGCTCTGGCTGAAGACGATCGCCATGACCAGCCCCGGTGGCGCAATCATCCCATCGAAACCGTAGCGACGAGCATAGCGCGCATTCTTGCTCAGCGGATTGGTCGTCATGGCGAACTCGGTGAACGAGTTGAACAGGCCTTCGGTCAGAGTTTTGCCGACCTTGTGGCGCAACACCTGATTGACCCGGAAGTCTTCGAGAAAATTGCCCTTCTTCTTGAGAATCACTGCCATTGAGCTTGTTTCTCCAAGGATTCGTGTTGGATTAGGACGGCGAATGATGCCAAGAGGCGGGTGGGTGTGTCAAACTCTGCAGTGATCGAGATTCCGCCAGCGCTGGTTCGTGTCCGGCGTATCATTGCCTTTGCCCGTGAGCTGCGGCACGTGGTGCCGGCACCGCGCGGCACTCCGTTCTATGGACTCGACAGTCAGCTTCCGTTCGGCTTCGAGACACTCGAGCCTTTGAGCAGCCGCGGCATCTTCCGTAAGTACGAGCTCGTCCTGATGCAGGGCGCCGGCCTCGGCGGCGCGGCACGCTGGCTGGTCGACCGGCTCGGATGCCGCATCGTCGCCGTCGAACCGGACCCTACCATCTGCATCGCGGCAATGACCCTCAGCCGTCGCACGGGCAGCGAAGCGGTACGCTATGTCGCCGGGCAACAGCAGGCCTTGCCGCTGCGATCGCGCTGGTTCACACACGTCTGGCGAATCGGCGCCCCCGAGCTGCAGGAGGACTGGATCGAATCGCTGCGGGTCGTGCGGCCGGGAGGTCATTTCGGATTGCAGTCGCTGCCGCATCAAAGTGACGACTTGATCCCGCATCTGTGCGACCAACTCGCCCGTGCCGGCTTCGAGGCCATCGAGTCGGAGAGCGATCGAGCTGCGCCGCTGCCGCGCACTGTCCAATTGGCTCGGCAGCGTTTCGGCGACCGCGCTATCGATGCCGGCGCGGAGCCGGCGGCGATTTGGCGGCTGTTCGCAAGGCGTCCGTCTTAGGTTGTTCCCCCGTCTGATCGACCGCGATCTACGTTTTGTTTCCGCAGGGCGGGTGCTATCGTCCGCCGCCATGTCGTTGTCGCACTGGATCGTCGCTATCGGGATCGGCCTGCAGTTTGGCTGCCTGAGTCAGGCGCTGGCCGAGGACGTACCCTGTCCGAGGATCATAGCCGAGACCAATCGGCGCATTACGCGGCGGGCACCGGTGGACGTTTCCGAGATCGCCAAGAAGCTGAAGACGGAGATTGTCTGGGTCGAGACCTGCCTGAAGTCGTACGGCAAGCGCTATCGCCGCCCCGGGATGGAGAGCGACGGCGGACGCGAAGCGGTGCTCGATGGGTATGAAGCAGGATTGGACGATCGCGACGGCGAGGCCGAAGAGGCGGACGAAAGCGACGAGCGATAAGTGCAGTGGGGTGAAAGATGGCGCTGTTGGTGTTGCTGCGGCACGGTGAGTCGCAGTGGAATCTCGAGAATCGCTTCACCGGTTGGGTCGACGTGCCGCTGACCGAACGCGGGCGAAGCGAAGCGGTGGCTGCCGGAAATCGTTTGCGCGATATCGTCTTCGACCGTGCCTATTGCTCTGAGCTGCAGCGCGCCGCCCAGACCCTCGAGCTGGTGCTCGAACAGATCGGACAGCGCGAGCTGGAAGTGATTCGGGACCGTGCTCTCAACGAGCGTCATTACGGCGATCTGCAAGGGCTCAACAAGGCCGAGACGGCACAGAAGTTCGGCGCCGAACAAGTGCACATCTGGCGCCGCAGCTACGATGTCGCCCCACCGAACGGTGAGAGTCTCAAGGATACCGCTGCGCGCACCATTCCGTATTACGAGCAACATATCGCTCCGGACCTGCGCGCCGGCAAGAACATTCTGGTAGCCGCGCACGGCAACAGCCTGCGGGCCTTGGTGATGCATCTCGAGCAGTTGAGCCGCGAGCAGGTGCTCGAGCTCAATCTCGCGACTGGAGTCCCGATCGTTTACGAGCTCGACGCGGCGCTGGCGATCGTCGGTAAGCAGATCCTGAGCGCTTAAAATCGGCACCAATCACAAAAAAACATTGCACCCTGTTCGAAACGCGTGTTAGAAGATCCCGCCCGGGTGGTGGTGGGTGTCTAACAACCTGTTTTGTAGACGAAATTTGGCGGCGGGCTCGGGCCGACGGGGGTGCGCATGAGGTCAGTGTTCCTTGGTTTGTCGAATGGTGAAGTTCGCCCGAGCCTCAAGCCGGAAGAGCGTTTGCTGCTGGCGGTTGTCGAGTCGGCGTATTGGGATCTCCAGAGTCCCGATCCGACCAAGCGCCGAACGGCGACAACGTATTTCCTCGATGAGCGCGACCATCACACATTTAGCTTCGTCTCGATCTGCCAGCATTTCAGCTGGTCGCCCGGCTCGATCCGTTTCCGGCTGAACGATCTGCTCAAGCCGGGAGACCTCGGTCACGCCGTCAGCACGTGGGGAATGGGGCGCGAAGCGATGGCGGGGACGCCGTATCTAGCCTGATCGCCGCGGCTCGAGCGGTTGCCGCGCGCGGCGCGAGCCGCTAACCAAGCGCTATGGCGTTCTCTCCGCAAGTTTACGCCGAGCGCCGTCGCTCGCTGATGGAGCGGCTCGGTCCCCGCGCCGCTGCGTTGTTCGTATCGTCGCCGGAGCAGGTACGGTCGAACGATGTCGACTACATCTTCCGACAAGACAACGATCTGCTCTATCTGACCGGCTTCGGCGAGCCGGGCTCGGCATGTCTGCTGCTGCCGGGCGCCGCCGAGGAATTCATCCTCTTCGTTCGTCCGCGCGACCCGGAGCGCGAGACGTGGACCGGAAAACGGGCCGGCGTCGAAGGGGCGCTGGAGCGCTATCACGCCAACGCCGCCTTCCCGATCGAAGAGCTCGATACCAAGGTCCGCGAGCTCGCCGCCGAGCGCGAGCAGCTGTTCTACGCGGTCGGTGCCAATCGCGAGCTCAACGACAAGGTTCTCGGCTGGCTGCGCCAGTGGCAGGCTCAGCGGCCGCGGAGCGGTAGCGGTCCGATCGCGCTGATCGATCCCCGCGATCTGATCCATGAGATGCGCTTGATCAAGAGCGCGGAAGAGCTCGAGGCGATGCGGCATGCCGCAGCGGTAGGTGCGGACGGACATCTGCAGGCTCTGCAGGCAACCCGCCCCGGTCTGTACGAATACGAGATCGAGGCTTTGATCGACTACACGTTTCGGCGCCGCGGCGCCGCCGCGCCGGCCTATCCGACCATTGTCGCCGGCGGCGCCAATGCGACCATCCTGCACTACATCAGCAACGACCAAAGGCTCCGCGATGGTGACCTGCTGTTGATCGACGCCGGTGCGGATGTCGATGGCTACTGCTCCGACATCACTCGGACATTCCCGATCGGCACCAACTTCACTGCGCCACAACGCGAGCTCTACGAGCTGGTGCTGCAAGCGCAACGCGAAGCGATTGCCGCGGTCGGACCTGGCGCTTCGTTCGAGGCGCCGCACCAGCGCGTGCTCGAGGTGCTCGTCGAAGGATTGCTACAGCTCGGTATCCTGCGCGGCGCAGCGGCTGAAATCATCGAGAAGCAAGAATACCGGCGCTTCTTCATGCATCGCACCAGCCACTGGCTCGGCATGGATGTGCACGACGTCGGGCACTACAAAAGCGGGGATGCGCCGCGTCTGTTGGAGCCGGGGATGGTGCTGACCATCGAGCCCGGGCTGTATATTCCGCAGGACTGCGAGGATGTCGAGCCACGCTATCGCGGTATCGGCATCCGCATCGAAGACGACGTAGCGGTGACCGCGAGCGGCCACGAAGTTCTCACCGCTGCCGTGCCCAAGGAGGTGCCGGAGTTGATCGAGTTGCGCGCCGCGGCTCGACTCGCCGTCCCGAGCGGGCGCGAAAGCGCGGTTGACTGACCAATTCGAATTGCATAGCCGGCTAGGAAACGGTGGTGGAGTGTAGATGGCGGCGGCAGCAATTCGTGGCGATGATCTGAGCTTTGTCCGAGACGGCGAAACCATTCGCGGCTATGCGGCGTGGCAGGCGCGAGAAGAACGCGCTCCGGCGGTGATCATCATTCCGGACGTTCACGGACTGACCGATCACTACCGCGACATCGCGCGACGGTTTGCCACCCAGGGTTTCTTCAGCTTTGCGCTCGATCTCTACAGCCGCGAAGGCCGCCCCCGGCTTGCCGATCTCGACGCGGTGCAGAGCTGGATCGCCTCGCTGGACGACCGTCGGGTTCTGGGCGACATCGACGGGGCGGTGCGGTTTCTGCGAAGTCGTATCGAGGTGCGCAAACCATCGATCGGCATCACCGGGTTTTGCATGGGCGGCCAGTACGCGCTGCTGTCGGCGTGCAGCGATTTCGGATTGTCGGCATGCGTCAGCTTCTACGGCATGCTTCGCTACAACGGACGCAACGAACGCAAGCCCAACAGCCCGCTCGACCTGGCAGCCAACCTCAGCTGTCCCTATCTCGGACTGTTCGGCACCGACGATGCTCTGATCCCGCGCGAGGACGTCAAGGAGCTGGAAGGCCTTCTCGAGCGCAGCAACAAAGAGTTCCAGATCAAGCTCTATCCCGGCGCCGGGCACGCCTTCTTCAACGATGCTCGGCCCGACGCCTACCGTGCCGAAGCGGCCCGCGACGCCTGGTCGCGCACGATCGAATTCTTTCGCCTGCATCTCGACGTCGTCTGAGCCGCCTCGATTGCCGCATCAGCCGACTTCTAATAAGGCCTGAGCCGTGACCTTGGTGGTGCGCGATATCGGCTTGTGCCCCTACGATAAGGCGCTCGCCCTCCAGCACGAGCTGGTCGAGCGCAAACTCGCGGGGGATAGGGACGACTATCTGCTGCTGCTCGAGCACCCGTCCGTCTACACCCTCGGCCGCGGCGCCGACGACGCGGATCTGCAGCAGGCCGATCGCCGGCTTGGCATACCCGCTCATCGAACCGGCCGGGGCGGCGGCGTTACCTATCATGGGCCGGGGCAGGTCATCGCCTACCCGATCCTCGCGCTGCAGGGGACAAATCGAGATGTTCGCGGTTATGTCCGCCGGCTCGAGCAGGTGATCATCGATGCCTGCTCGGCATTGGGCGTCAGTGCTGAAAGGATCCAGGGATCGCCCGGAGTATTCGCTGGCGGAGCCAAGCTCGCATCGATCGGCATCGGCATCCGGCGCTGGGTTACCTTCCACGGCCTGGCTCTCAACGTCAGCACTGACATGTCTTTTTTTCGCGCCATCGTACCCTGCCGCGAGCCGGAGCTGCGGCTGACGTCATTGGCGCAACTGTTGGATCCGCTACCCAGCGACGCCAGTGTCAAAGCAGCGCTGGTCGGCGCCTTCGAGGATCACTTCGTGGCGCCGATCGCACTGGCGGAGGCTTCATGAGCCAGCGCCGCCATCCGCCCTGGATCAAAGCACAGCTACCTCGCGGCGAGGGCTATGCGGCGACCAAGCGGCTGATCGACCAACTCGATCTGCACACCGTCTGCGAAGAGGCACGCTGCCCGAATCTCGGCGAATGTTGGGGCCATCGTACGGCGACCTTCATGCTGCTTGGCGACGTCTGCACGCGCAATTGCAGCTTCTGCTCGGTGGCGCATGGGCGGCCGCAAGCGGTGGACGCGGGTGAGCCGCAGCGGGTCGCCGAGGGCGTGGCGCGCCTCGGTCTGCGTCACGTCGTGATCACTTCGGTCGACCGCGACGATCTAGCCGACGGCGGGGCAAGGCACTTCGCGCGCACGGCCGAGGCGATCAAGGCGATCCTGCCGGAGTGTCGTATCGAAGTGCTGGTGCCCGACTTTCGGCCGGACCCGGCCGCGATCGACATCGTCGTCGATGCGCCGATAGACGTGCTCAATCACAATACCGAGACCGTGCCGCGGCTCTACAAGCGGGTCCGCCCGGGAGCCCGCTACCAGCGCACCTTGGAGCTGCTTGCGCGCGCCAAGCAGCGGCGTCCGCAACTGCTTACCAAGAGCGGCCTGATGTTGGGGCTCGGCGAGCAGCGGGAAGAGCTGCTCGAAGTATTTGCCGACCTGCGCCAGGTCGGCTGCGACATTCTGACCCTGGGGCAGTATCTGCGACCGACCTCGGCGCAATTACCGGTCGAGCGTTATGTCGAGCCCGCCGAATTCACTGAGCTCGGCGCGCAGGCGCGGCGTTTCGGCTTCCGCCACGTCGAGTCGGGACCACTGGTGCGCAGCTCGTATCACGCCTGGGAGCACGTCGCAGAGCCGGAAATTTGTCCCTAAGAGTGGACACACAAAGGGTTTTCTGAAATGGTGTCCGTCGCTTCAGGATCTGTGGGAGGCGCGGATGATCAAACTATACCACCACCTCGACTGCCCCTACTCGCAGAAAGTCCGAGTAGTGATGGCCGAGAAGGGCTTGGAATACGAGAAGAAGGCTGTCGATCTGCAAGCAAGCGAGCAGAAGTCGCAGGAGTTTCTCAAGCTTAACCCGTACGGACGGGTTCCTGTATTGGTCGATGAAGACGTTATCGTCTACGATTCGACCATCATCAACGAGTATTTGGACGAAGAATATCCAGATCCGCCGCTGATGCCGGCGGCCGGCGAGTCGGCCGATCGTGCCCGGGTGCGGCAACTGGAAGACTTTTGCGATAACTCGTTCATCTTCCCGACCTTTCGTTTGTTGGCCGAACTCTACAAACCGGAAGGGCAGCGCGACGACGAGGTCGTGCGTAACCACCAGACCGAGCTGATTCGGGTGTTATCGCGCCTCGAGCTCCAATTGGAGGGGCGCGAGTTTCTCGTCGGCGAGTTCTCGCTTGCCGATGCTGCCTTCGTGCCGCGCATCTTGATCCTGCCGCAAATGGGCATCGAGATGGACCCACGCTGGCACAATGTTCCTGCTTGGATCAATCGGTTGCGTGAGCGCAACAGCGTGCGCGAGCTCAATCTCTGAGGAGATCTCTCGCGTCGATTGACTCGCATACCGCCATCGGCCATACAGGCCTCTTAATTAGGAATAGTTCTCATTAAGGAGGAGCGTATGGGTAAGTCGATTGCGGGCAGCAAGACCCACCAGAATCTCAAGGACGCTTTCGCCGGCGAGTCTCAGGCGAACCGGCGTTATCTCTATTTCGCCCGTCGCGCGGATATCGAAGGTTATCCCGATGTCGGCGGCCTGTTCCGCGATACTTCGGAGGCCGAGACGGGTCATGCCTTCGGGCATCTCGATTTCCTCAAGGAAGCCGGTGATCCGTGTACCGGTGTGCCGATCGGTGACACCGCCAGCAATCTGAAGTCGGCCGTCGAGGGCGAGACCTACGAGTACACCGAGATGTACCCGGGAATGGCTCGCACGGCGCGCGAAGAGGGCTACGAGGAGATTGCCGAGTGGTTCGAAACCCTGGCGCGTGCCGAGAAGTCGCACGCCGGACGCTTCAAAAAGGGTCTCGACACCCTTAGCTTGTCGTAGGTCGGAGGGGGCGGAGCATTCGCCGCGGCTTCGCCCCTCCACCTGCCGCCGCAACCTTCCGGGCGCGCCAGCGAGATGAAAAAGATCACCATCGAGGAGATCATCGGCATCGAGCGCTACGAGCAGCTGCGTGACGAGATGCGCCGGCGCATCATCGCGCTCAAGAAGCACCGGCGCCTCGCGGTCGGCGACCGAGTGACCCTCGTCTTCGAAAATCACGACACCATGCTCTTTCAGACGCAGGAGATGGTCCGCGCCGAGCATATCGTCGACCTCGACCGCATCCGCGACGAAATCGCCGTCTACAACGAGCTGATTCCCGATAATAACGAGCTCAGCGCGACCTTGCTGATCGAGATCACCCAATCGGATCGCATTCGTGAAGAGCTGGTCAAGCTGATCGGCATCGACGAGAGCGTCACTCTCGAGATCGACGGTGGCCTCGTCGTCGCCGCGCAATTCGAACCCGGCCGCAGCAAGGAAGACAAGCTCAGCGCCGTCCAATACGTCAAGTTCCCATTCGATACTGCCGCGCGCGAGGCCTTTCTCGATCGCAAGCGAGCGGCGCGAGTGGTGATCGAGCATCCGAGCTATCGCCACACCGCGGTGATCGCCGGTAGTTTGCGCGAATCGTTGGTGGCCGACCTCGCCGACTCATGAGGGAGCGTTGCAGTAAGCAACGGGTCGCGGTTCAACGCGCTGTCTGCGATTCACGCCAGCATCCAACCGCCCACGAAGTCTACGACGTCGTTCGCCGCGAGCTGCCGAATGTTTCGCTGGCGACGGTCTACCGCAACCTGGTTCGTCTGGTGGCCGATGGCAAGCTGCGCGCCGTTCATACCGGCGATCTGCCGGTGCGCTACGAAGGCGGGCTCGCCGAGCACGGCCATTTCGTCTGTACCGTGTGCGGCTGCATCTTCGATCTCAGCGAAGATGCCGGCGGCTCTGCCAGGAATCGGCTCGAAGCTGCCGGTTTTCGTATCGACCGGGCCGTGATCACCCTGCACGGAGCTTGTCCGAGTTGCACGAAAGGATGTTGATGCGATGCCTGATGGTTTCCGCCGTTGCTGTCTTTTCGTTGCGCTGACACTCCTGGTCCTCGCTGGTTGCAGCGAGCCTGCGGTCGAGATCCCGAAGCAATCTACGCCGATCGATCCGGCGACTGCCGGCACGATCCGGGTGGCGGTCTCCTACCAGGGCGCGCCGCCGGCGCCCAAGCCGATCAGTCTGCAGAGCGCGCCCGCCTGCGCCCAGGCACACCCGGAGCCGGTTTATGACGAAAGCTTGGTGGTTGCCGGCGACAAGCTCGTCAACGCGGTGGTGTGGATCAAGGGCGGTCTGGAAAAAATGGTTTTCGCTCCGCCCCAGGAGGCGGTCGAAATCGACCAGATCGGCTGTCTCTACAAACCCCACGTCATCTCGGCGATGGTGCACCAACCGGTGGCGTTTCTGAACAGTGACAGCGAATCGCACAACGTTCACGGCAAGCCGCAAGTCGTCGACGGCTGGAACTTCATCATGAGCCGCAAGGGTTCACGCCAGGAGGTCACTTTCGATCAGAGCGAAATTGCCGTGCCCGTCGGCTGCGACATTCATCCGTGGATGCGTGCTTACGTCGCGATCGCGCCAACGCCCTACCACGGTGTCACCGGCAGCGATGGTGTCGTTGAGCTCGCGCCTCTGCCCCCGGGAGAGTACGTCGTCGCCGCCTGGCATGAGAAGCTCGGCACCCGCGAGCAGAGAGTCCAACTCGCGCCGAGCGGTAGTGCCGCCGTCGCAGTGACCTTCGGCGAGAAATAAAAAAGGCGGCCACAGGGCCGCCCTTTTTGCATCCGCAGGCGCGGTGATCAGAAGCCCTTCACCTGAGCGGCGCGATCATAGAGGTGATAAACGAGACCCCAGCCGGCGAGCACCACCACCACGAGCAGAATCGGGTTGGCGGCCGCCCAGGTCATGTGCTGGTTCATCATCATGAAGACGAGCGGCACCGACAGGTAGGTGTTGTGTCGCGAGCGCAGACCAGCGTGGGCGACGAGCTTGGCGTCGGGCGCTTCGCCG
>DASPMH010000254.1:0-10191 GCA_035627175.1 Terriglobales bacterium
TGCCGAGCGCAGCTACAGCGTCACTCGTCGCCGGCGAGGTAGGTGTACTGCTTCAGGCCGCTTTCGAAGAAGCGGCGCAGCTTGGCAGAGTCCTCCAGCCCGAGTCTGCCGTCGCGCACGGCTTGCTCGGTGGTGCGGCGAACCTTCTCGATCAGCATGCCCTGGTCGTACTGGACGTAGCGCAGGACGTCGGTCACCTCGTCGCCCTCGACGACGTGTTCGACTTCATAGTGGCCGTCATTGGCGAGACGGACATGCACCGCGTCGGTGTCGCCGAAGAGGTTGTGAAGGTCGCCAAGGATCTCCTGATACGCACCGACCAGAAAGACGCCGACGTAATAGGGCGAGCCGTTGAGGGGATGAAGCTCGAGGACATCGCGGACGTCACGCTGGTCGATGAAGCGATCGATTTTGCCGTCGCTGTCGCAGGTGAGATCGGCAAAGATACCGCGCCGCGTCGGGCGCTCGTGCAAGCGCTGGATCGGCATCACCGGAAACAGCTGCTTTACCGCCCAGTGATCCGGCGCGGACTGAAACACCGAGAAGTTGCCGTAGTAGGTGTCGGCGAGGCCCTTTTCCAGCGGCTCCAACTCCTCCGGTACGAAAGGCAGCTCGCGGACGACACGAAGAATCCGCTCACAACAATCCCAGAACAGCCGCTCGACGCGGGCCCGGTCGCGCAGGTTGAGATAACCGAGTCCGAACAACGTCGCCGCTTCTTCTTTGATGTGAAGTGCGTCGTGGTACGCCTCGAGCACGTTCTTCTGCGAGATGCCGGCCCAGATCTCGGCGAGATCCTGAATGACCTTCGGATCGTTCTCGGTTGCGGGCTCCGGCGGCCGGCCGGTGAGCATCTCGTTGACGCCGAGCACATCGAAGATCAGCACCGAGTGGTGCGCGACCATGGCGCGACCGGCCTCGGTGATGATGTCCGGATGGGGGATCTTCTTGGTGTCGCAGGCCTCCTGAATCGACGCGACGACGTCGTTGGCGTACTCCTGGACGCTGTAGTTCATCGACGAATGGAAATTTGTCTGCGAGCCGTCGTAGTCGACCCCGAGGCCCCCACCGACATCGACGAACTTCGGCTGCGCCCCCATGTCGTGCAGGCCGACGAAGATCTTGCTGGCCTCACGCAGGGCGTCGTTATGGGCGCGAATCGCGGTGATCTGCGAGCCGATGTGGAAGTGAAGCAGCTCCAGGCAATCGAGCATATTCTCGGCCCGCAGCCGCTCTACCGCCTCGACGATCTCGACAGCGGAGAGGCCGAACTTCGACCGATCGCCGGTCGACTCGATCCACTTGCCCGCCCCTTTGGTGCTCAATCGCGCCCGGACACCGATATGAGGCCGCACTCCGAGCTCGCGTGAAACCTTGACCACCAGATCGACCTCGCGATAGCGATCGACGACGATGATCGGATAGCGACCCAGCCGCTGCGCCAATAGGGCGACTTCGATGTAGGCACGGTCCTTATAGCCGTTGCAGATGATCAGCGCCCCTGGGGTATCCAGCAGCGCCAGCGCGATCAGCAGCTCCGGCTTGCTGCCGGCTTCGAGGCCGATCTGCTCACCGGCGCCGTAGGCGACAATCTCCTCGACGACGTGGCGCTGCTGATTGACCTTGATCGGATAGACGCCGCGAAAGTTTCCCTGGTAGCCGTACTCGCGGATCGCTTGTTTGAACGAGCCGGAGAGGCCGAGGATCCGACTGGCGAGGATGTCGGAGAAGCGAATCAACAACGGCGTACGCAGATCCCGTTGTTTGAGATCTTCGATCAGCTCGCGCATGTCTACGCCGAAGTCGCGCCCAGCTTGCGGGCGGACTTCGACATTGCCGCGCTCGTTGATGGTGAAGAAGCCGGCTCCCCAGGATCCAACCTGGTACAGCTCCAAGCTATCGCGAATGGTCCAACCACGAATGGTCAATTCAGGCCTCCAAAATAGGAAAGGGGCCAGGTGCGTAGACACCTGGCCCCTTCGAAGGGATTCGCGGGTGAAGTACCGGCTACGGGCCAGTCGGCGCGGCCGCGGGCAGAATGATGGTGTCGACCTGCGGACGAGTGCCGCGCTGGTGACCGACATACATGCCGCTAAATTCCTCATCGTGAATGGTCTGGGCCACGAGCAGGAAGGTCTCGCCTCCGGGTGCAGCGTCAGAGTCGTCGTTTACACCGCGCATCAGGGTCTGACCAGTCAGGGTGCCCTGAACCGCGACATTGAAGATCGAGGACGCGTCGCCGAAATCACCGATGCGAGTATCGATATCCGACAGCGCGATGTTGGTCAGGCAGTCGATACGGCGCGAGGCCGAGAAGCGCTGCTCGAACTCGTTGTAGGTCAGGAACTGAACCACCAGCGACTTCGGGATCTGGAAGTTGAAGTCCTCCGAGCAGGGGACGAAGGTCAGCTCGGTGCGGATGGTCTCGGCATCGGTGACCGGATCGGTAGCATCATCGAAGAAGTGATCGAGGCTGATGATGTTGGGGCAGGCGTTGTATTCCTGGCCGAGCACCAGAGTGTTGTCGCGGTTGTTGGCGCCTTGGATCGCTTGGATGCCGATGGCGTTGTAGCCGGCGACATCGAGGAGCGAGCCGCCATCGTCGCCGATGGTAGCGTTGCCGATCAGCCAGTTGCGGTCGATCGGCAGCTCATCGTCGCCGACCATGATGCACTTGAGCTCACCGAGGAAGGGATCTTCCGAAGCCGGCGGAACGCTGCTCTGGAAGTTGAACTCGCCACCCTGCGTGCCACCCGGGGCAGCCAGTGGGAACGCCGGCAGGCCGGCGCTCAGCAGCCAGGAGACCGGCTGATTCGGCGTCAAGCGGAAGCGGAAGTCGGTCTCGATCCAGCCCGGCTCGCAGAAGGCGGCACCGGTGCAGGGATTCTCTTCGGTGCCTTCAGCCGCGTTGGGATCGCAGATCAGCTCCGGATCGTCCGAGCAGTGACCGTTGGCGTTCACGTAGAAGCACCGAACGTTGGCGCCCTGAGACGAGGTGTTCGTAATTTGGATCAAGGTGTCGATATCGTCGTCGGCGTCAGCCACCAACTTCGGGAACACCAGGATCGCGGCAGGATTGGTCGAGCTGACATCGGCGCTCGCCGCCGCCGCCCACAACACTCCGCTCCCGAGGACTACGAAGAGTCCGGCGAGAAAAGGATTCCACTTCACCGTACGCATTGCCCTTCTCCTTTCACCTTGCTGGGTGAATCCAGCCACAGCCTTTTCCGCTGATTCCACGCGCCCGCTCAGAAGCCCTCGGCGAGCCGGATCGTGTCCGGTCCGTCCGCCGGGATGAACGAACCCTCGGTGTGGAGATTGAAGGCTGCCCGGCCGGCGCCATCCGCACCGATACCGTAGACGTGCTCAACCACACCGACCAAGCCGCCCGAGCTGCCATCGGTCTGAGTAACCGGGTTGATGATCGCGACAGCGGCGAACGAACCCAGCACATCGGTCGAGAACACCGAGTTCTCGGGAGTGGTGAACGAATCGATGTCGGTCAGCACCGTGTTGAGATAACAGTCGACCGTCAAGCTCGCCGAGAACACCTGCTCGAACTCGTTGTAAACCAGGAATTGAATCTTCACCGACTCGGGAATCTGCAGCTCGAAGTCCTGCTCGCAGGGGACCAGGGTCAGCTCAGAGTTGACGACATCAGCGTCGTCATCCGAGAAGGGATTGGTCGCGCCACCGGCGACGAAATTGACCCAGGTCTTCGACGGGCAGGCATCGTAGGTCTCGCCATCGAGGACCAGCGGATTGCCCGGAACAACGTCCGGGTTGCCGCGGATGCCGACGGCGTTGTAGACCGAGATGTCGCCCTCGGTCGATTCGTCCGGCACCGTCGCCAGCGCCTTGATGGTCGCGATGCCCTTGAGGTGGTTGCCGGTAATCGGCGCACCGGACTCGTCGACCTCGACGCACTTGAGCTCACCCTCGAAATCGGGGTGCGGCGGAACCAGCCCCGGAGAGAAACCGGCGCATTCGTCACCGAAGTCGCAGGTCGGATCGAAGCGGCGACCGGTGCTGACGACCCAGTGGGTCGGCTGCTGCTTGGTCAACCAGATGTTGAAGTCGATCTCGAACCACTGCGGATCACCGTTCTCGTCCTCGAGGGCATTCACATAGTTACAGTGTGCGTGAACCATGGAGTTGCCAGTGTTGGTGATCTGAATGATCGTGTCGAATTGGTCACTGGCGCGAACCTTAGGGAAGATGAGGATCGAACTTCCCTGTTCGGTAGTGACATCGGCAAAGCTCGGCGCCACCACCACTCCCAAGGCCGCTGCTACTGCGCAGAGGCTTGAGAGAAAAGCATTCCACTTACCCGTTCGCATTGCCCTCCTCCTTTTCCAAGACCGAACCAGCTCCCTCACTCCCGCCCAACTTCACCTGCTGACAGCGGGCGTGCGACACTCCTGTACCTCAGAAGTGCGCGCATACATACTCAAAAAATCGCCATACTGTCAAGGAACATGCGGCAAAAAGACGAGCTTCGCGGCCCATCTTCGCGGCTCTGCGACCGCGCGCGCCTCATGCCATCACGATCTTTTCGCGACCCACCTGAACTGCGGCGGTCGCGTTGCGGGTATCGATCACCAAGCGGCTCGCCCGCACCACCATGTCGTAATCGACCCCGCTGTGATCGGTGGTGATCACCACCGCGTCGAACTCCGCCAATTGCGCCTCGGTCAGAGGCACCGACTCGATGTTGAACTCGTAGCGCCGGAAGCGCCGCAATACCGGAACGTAGGGGTCATGGTAGGCAACCTCGGCCCCTTTTTGCTGCAGTAGATCCATCACCTTCAGCGCCGGCGATTCGCGGGTATCGTCGAGATCGCGCTTGTAGCTGACCCCGAGCACCAGAATTTTGGCGCCATTGACGCTGCGCTGGTGCTCGTTCAGGGCATCGGCGGTCTTGCTGACGACGTATTCCGGCATGGCGTGATTGACTTCGCCGGCGAGCTCGATGAAGCGCGTCGTCAGGTCGTACTGGCGCGCCTTCCAGGTCAGATAGAAGGGATCGATCGGAATACAGTGGCCGCCGAGCCCCGGTCCGGGATGAAACGGCGTGAAGCCGAACGGCTTGGTGGCAGCCGCGGCAACGATCTCCCAGATGTTCAGCCCCATCCTGTCGAAGAGCACCTTGAGCTCGTTGACCAGGGCGATGTTGACGCTGCGATAGATGTTTTCGAGCAGCTTCGCCGCTTCCGCCACCTGCGCCGACGACACCGGCACGATCTCGTCGAGCACCGCGCCGTAGAGGGCGCAGGCGACCTCGCCGCACAGAGGGGTGCAGCCGCCGACGAGCTTGGGAATCGTCTTGGTGCTGAAGCTCGGATTGTTCGGGTCTTCGCGCTCGGGCGAGAAGGCGAGATGAAAATCCTTGCCCACCTGCAGACCGCCGATCTCGAGCTCCGGGCGCACTACTTCGTCGGTGGTGCCGGGATAGGTGGTGCTCTCCAGCACCACCAATTGACCGGGCCGGATATACTTGCCGATCGTCTTGGCGGTGTTGACCACGTAGGAGAGATCCGGCTCGCGGTTTCGCGTCAGCGGCGTCGGTACGCAGATGATCACCGCGTCGCAATTGGCGATCTTGGCGAAGTCGGAGGTCGGGTGAAACGCCGGCCCGCCCGCCTCCGGAGTCTCGGCGCGAACATGACCGCGAAACCGCTCGGGCGGGATATGACGGATGTAGCTGTTGCCGGCGAGCAGCTCGCGCACCTTGCTGTCGTCGACATCGAAGCCGATCACCGCGAAGCCGGCGTCGGCAAAGGTGGTCGCGAGCGGCAGACCGACGTAGCCGAGACCGATGATACCGACGACTGCTTGGCGGCCCTCGAACCGCTCAATCAACGAGCTCACCGCTTGTTCCTTCCTTGGCGAGCACGCCGCAGCGCGCTCCTGGTTTCAGGCGATCCCGTTTCTCCGCCGGCGGGCCAACAGCAATGCGGCTGGCAGCGCCAGCCAGTGCCAGCCCAAGCTGCCACTGCTATTTGCGGCGATGCTGCAACCGTCGTCATCGTCGCCGTCGGCGCCGGTGTCCGGCGTTTCCGTCGGCTCGGCCGTCGCCACCGAGGTCGAAGTCCGCGTCGGCGCAACCTGAGTCGACGTCGGCGGCACCACCGTCGACGTCGGCACAACGACCGTGTTGGTGCGCGTCGGCGAGGCGGTATCGACGGGCGTCGGGCTCGCCGCTTCGGTCGGAGCGGTGGTGGCAGTCGCCGGCACTTCGGTAGCCGTCGCAATCTCTGTCGGCACTTCGGTGGCCGTCGGTACTTCGGTCGGTACTTCGGTTGCGGTCGGCTCCTCGGTCGGCGTCACCTCCACCGTCGGGGTGACCGTCGCGGTCGGTAGCTCGCCGACGATGTTGCCCGGAATGACCTCGACCGCCGATTCGAGCACATCGCCTTCCTCGTCACCCACTTCGAAACGGTCGGCGACAAGATTGACCTGCCCGACACCGGCATTGCCCGGCACCCGCAGAGTGCAAGTCGCAATCACCCCGTCGTCGAACGTCGGCAACGGTAGGGTGCCTTGGATCGGCGCCAGCCATCGCAGCCGCACCTTTTTCTGCCCGTCGGGAAGGTTCTGGAACTCCGGAAAGGTCGCGTTGAAATCCTGCTGCGCCAAGCGCGGATCCTTGGCGCATTCGAGCTGACAGCGGCCCTCGTCGCACTCATCGTTGTTCTGGCACGAGGCGCCGGTCCCGCTGCAGGCGCCCGCCAGCGCATACTGGAGCCTGAAGAACGTTACGTCGAGCTGAGCCGACGCAACCGATTCCTCGACCGAGCTGCGGCTGATGCTGATCGTCAACGTCGCCTCGCCGCCCGGCACGGCGTCATTGGTGGTGACCCGCAAGGTGACCACCGCCGCCGCCGGTGCCGCCAGCGCCGACAGACCGACCAGCGTCGCCGCCGCAAGCGCGCCGAGTCTCGCCTTCGCATTGCTCATCTGGGTCTCGCGCGATGCCATCCGCCGTCCTCCGTTCTCCCGCCCATTCATTGCGGGCAGCCCAGTCCCATGTTGATCACCGCGCGGGTGATGTCGGTGACGAAAACCAAGCCATCGCGATCGGCATCGGCAGAGACGCACTCGACCATCTCGGCATCGCCGATCATGATGCGGATCGCCTGGGTGATCTCGTTGCCCATGACCGCACCGTCGCGATCGCAGTCGCCGGGACACACCGGCGCAGGCTCGGTCTCAGGAGCCGGCGTCGGCGTCGGCAGGATGACGTTGCCGTCGTCGGCGACGACGCGGAAGGTGTTGCCACGAGCGTCACCGACGTTGAGGCGTTCCGGACGCAGCAAGGTCTCGCCGCCGGAAGCTTTGAGATCGAAGCTGCAGGTCAGCACGTTGCCGTCGCCGAAAGAACCGACCGGCGCCGACACCGAACCGAGGAACAAGCGCAAGCGATCGGTGCCCTCCGGGGCTGCGGGGGAATTCGGCAGTGAGGCGACCAGCACCTGATCGCCGAGACGCGAGCTCTTGACGCACGAGCTGGCCGGGTCGCCGATGGCGAGCATCGCCGGATCGAAGAGCAGATCGAGCTGCACCGTCGCGACCTCGTTCTTGCTGCCGCTGAGGTCGACGGTAACATCGGCCTTGCCGGTGGCGACGTCGATGTTCGACTGGACGCTGATGTTGACCGTTTCGCCGCGATCGTGGGCGAAGATCAACGGCCGGCCTTCCTGCAGGCAGCCTTCATCGAGATTGATGATCGCCAGGGTGATTTCGTTGCCCATGACGTTGCCGTCGAGATCGATGTCGGCGCTGCGGCAGTCTTCGACCGGGCGGGCGCCGGCGAGCACCAAGGTGGCGCGGGTGATCTCGCTACCGAGCACATACCCGTCGAGGTTACAGTCGCCGCCACACTCGCACAGATTGCCGATGCACGTTTCGCGTTCGAAACAGGCGAGCAGGTCGACGCCGGGATCTTCGAGATCGCAAGGACGCTCGACCCGGCAGAAGCCACCGCGGCAGTGCTGGCCCTCGGGGCAATCGGCATCGACTTCACAAGGGCGGAACGTCGGCGTCGGCGTCGCGGTATTGGTCTGCGTCGGCGTATTGGAGGGCGGCGGCGTCCGCGTCGCGGTCGGCGTCACCGTCGGCGCCTGGCAGAACCCTTGAACGCAGACTTGTTCGTCCGGGCAGGTACCGTCCGGGCAGCTGCCGGGTCCGAAGAAGGGGTTCTGCGCGCGGAACACATCGATCGCCATGTTGCGGTCGTTGTCGGCAAGATTGGCAGCAGCCGAAGCGTACGCGATCACCATGCCATCGCCACTGATCGACGGCGGCTGATCGGGCGTGCCACCATCGGCTTGCTGCCCGTTGGCGGCACGCGAAACCAACAAGGTGACGCCGATCTGGCGATCGCGAACGAAGACATCGGAGGCATTGTTGGTGTCGAACTCGATCAAGTCGGTCGCCGCGGAGCCGAAGGCGACGAAACGACCGTCGTCGCTGATGCTCGGCGGGAAGGAGAAATCCTCGGCGTTGCCACCGAAGCGATCGACGCTGATGCGCTCGATGCTGCCGCTCTGGCGATCGCGGAGGAAGACGTCGACGACGCCGTTGCGATCGTCGGGGACGAGATTGTTCGCCAGCGACTTGAAGGTGACGAAGCGGCCGTCGGCGTTGATCGCCGGCAAGATGCTGTCGCCATTGCCGCCACTGCTGATCAGCTCGATCGTGCCGGTGGTGAGATCGCAGATGAAGATATCGACGAAACCGTTGGTGTCGCCGTCGACGAGATCGGTCGACGCCGAGGCAAATGCCACCACCGTGCCGTCATCGCTGAGCGCCGGAGTGAAGCTGAAGCGGTTCCCTTGCACGTTACAAGCGCGGACCGTGGTGCCGGCCTCGAGATCGCGCACGAAGATGTCGGCAGCACCGTTGGTGTCGCCTTCGACCAGGTTCGACGCTTGCGATTGGAAGGCGACCAGGCGGCCGTCGGCGCTCAGGCTGGGAAAGAGGCTCGGGCCGTTGGCGGCACCGCCGTCGGCGGCGACGCTGACCAGCGTCGTAGTATCGGCATCGAGATCGCGAAGGAAAACATCGGTCTGTCCGTTGCTGTCACCGGCGACCAGGTTGCTCGCATCGGAATAGAAGGCGACGGTGGTAGCGGTCGCGTCGAGCGATGGCGCGCCGCCGGCGACTTGACTGCCACGATTGGCCTGCGCCCCTTCGCTACTGACGCTGACCCTTTCGGTCGATCCGCCGATGGTGCGGACAAAGACGTCACGGACCTGATTGGTATCGCCGACGACCAACTGATTGGCATCGGAAGCGAAAGCGACGACGCTACCATCGAGGTTGGTTGCCGCGCCCTGGCTGGTGCCCACCTGGGTGGTGCCGTTCAAGCCGACACTGACGAGCTGCGCCGCGGCACTGCTGGCGAGCAAGCACGCGCTAGCGAGGGCGACGAGCAGGCGGAACGCTACGGGCTCGATCGGACGTGGGGCCGAGCCCCCTCGCGGACGGCTAGGGCGTTTCCGACGAACATCCATACACTTCTCCTTCGCTACCACTGCCTGCGCACCGGACGCCGGCGATCAGCACGATTGCGGCGGTCGAGGTGCGCCCCTCGAAGCATCCAAGCAGACTCTGTATCGCTGTCAGTCGAGCCAAATCGCGGGGACCTACAGCTCGTCGCGAATGCTAGCAGCTGCACTCTCCGCCCCGCAAAAATGGCTCTGGGTCTATACCCGACACGCCGCGTACCGTCCCACGCAAAACCCCAAAAGTCAAACCAGTTTCGCATGTTCCGGCACCATATCGGCACCTTCCGATCACCAGATTCGTAGGATCAGCCCTACCACAACACCAATGATCCGGACGGTATCGACGAAGGGCCGATAGTGACTGACACGCTCGCCCGCCGGGGGGTAGAAGACCGCTATCGGAACGCTCTCGATCGGCAGTCCGGCGCGGGTCGCGCGGATCAAAACCTCGGTTTCGAAGGCGAAGCGGCGCGCCCGGACGCGCAGCTGCAAGGTCGGTCGCAGCGGATAGAGACGAAAGCCGGATTGGGTGTCGGGAATGTCGCGACCGCAGGCGATCTCGACCCAGCGATTGGCGAAGCGATTGCCGAACAACCGCAGCGGCGCGACTTCGACGCCCTCGAGAATGCGCTCGCCGATGACGATCGCTTGCGGCCCGGCCGCCGCTACAGCGGCGAGC
>DASPMH010000255.1:0-4750 GCA_035627175.1 Terriglobales bacterium
GCCGATGCGCCGAAGGCTTCGTAGAGATCGACGAAGTCGGCGCCTGCGGCCTCTGCCGCGCGGCGGCGATGCGCCATCGTCTGCTGCCGCACCGCGGGCCGGCCACCATCGAGATCCCAGACGAGGAAATCGTGGAGGAAGCGGAAGCGGTGACCGCGGGCGCGAGCGCAGGCGGCGATCGCCTCGATGTCGCGCGCCTGCGCCGCCATCGCCCCTGGGGCGCGCTGATGCGCCAGATCGAAGCCGGCGCGCCATTCGAGCGGACCGAACGGCTGCGCCGCAAAGCGGATCATCGCCGCCAGCTCGAGCAACCGCGGCAACAACCCTCCCGGTCGGTAAAAGAGATCATCGTTGCCGCCGCCGATGAAGACGATCTCGGCGCCGGCGGCCGGCGGAAAAGCGGGGTCGCAGAGGACTTGGCGAATCCAACCGAGCGTCTGCGCCTCGCGTGAGAAGCGCGAGCTGCGTCCGTTGCAGCCGGGACAATGCGCGTCGAGCTGCTCCAACACGCCGGGCGAGCCGTGGCGCAGCGAATCGCCGCGCACCGTCGAATAACCGACCAAGCTGCAGGCGCCGTCGCCGCGATGCTCGATGCGCTCGTGCCCGAAGGTGCCGATGTCGAGAAAGCTCACCGCAAGCAGGACCGCGGCCACCTGCATGGCTAGAGCAACGAGCCCGCACATGGCGGCGAACAGCGGCCGCTGCGGCCACCGCAGCGAAGCGAGCCGTGCCGCCGCTCCGGCCAGTGCCAATGGCGTCGACACCACCCACACCAGCAAGGCAGCGTGCAGAGAGAACGATCCGGCCAACGCCAGCAGGATGCCCTCGACGAGCGCTGCGGGAGCTGCGCCGATCGCAGCGGCGAGCAGCAGCAGTCGCACCAGCACTGTCGCAAGCAGCGGCCAACGTACGGCGGTGTCGGTGCGCCATCCCGCCGAGGTGTGCGCAACCGCGGAATCCTGCCCGGTCACCAGCAGCAGCATCGGCTGACCTGGACCCAGTGCGGCCTCGACGCTACAGCTTCCCAGGCGGATGCGGACAATCCCGCCGCTGTGCTCGAGCACCGCTTCGAGGCGGTCGCTCTGGGAACAATGCTGTCGCAATGCCTGCAGCCGGCGCTTGTCCTCGGCCCATGCGGCGGTGGCGTTCCACGGCTGCATCTCTACCCCGGAAGCGGCGGGCGCCATCGCCAGCGGGCTGGCGAGCTCACCGGCGCGGGCATCCGCAGCCGGCGCGACCTCGAGCCCAACGACGATGTACGGCGCCAGATCGGCGGCCAAGCTGCGGACGGTGACGACAGTGTTCCGCTCCAGCGGAATGCCGATGGTGCGGCCGCCGGGTACTTCGAGCGCGCCATCGGCAGCGATGCCGACGTCAGTCATGTAACCACCGCGCTGCTCATCGAGGCGGATGACAACCCCCGTGCCTTTCGCCCCCGGCTCGTAGTAGGCGCGGCGGGTCTGATGCGGCGCCAGCGAGGTTTCCCTCAGCAGCGGCCAAGTCAGAATGACGTCGGCCAAAAGCGCGAAGAGCAGCACGACCGTCGTCGTGACGCGTCTGGCGATGCCGCCGAATCTCACCATCGGTAGGTGGTCATGGTGCAGACGTCTGCGATCGAGAATTCTCGTGGACCGGTCGCCGCCACCTCGCGCAAGGCGGGCCCGGCGCGATGAACCTCAACGACACTTCGGGTCGCACTGTCGATGATCGAGACATGCCGATCGTCGGCCGAGGTCACGGCGATGCGTGAGCAATCGGTGGAATAGGCGACGCGGCGCGGGGCGAACAACTCGATCCCCCAGGCGAAGCGATAGTGGCCGGAGCCGTCGAGCTCGAAGACGCGCAACCGGCCGGCGGCATCGGCGACCGCCGCCGCGCCATTTGCGCTGCACAGGTCGAAGCCGAAGTCGGCGACGCCCGCGGCTAGGCGTTCGGTGACCCGTGCTGCAGCAGGATCGAATACGGTGAGGGAAGCGGTGTCCGACAGCACCAGCCGTCCATCGAAGCGTCGCTTGGGAAAGAGTACGATGCCGCCGATCTCGTGGCGGACCGGGTTGGAGCCGTCGGTGGAAATTTCCCACATCCCGCCGAGCGAGACCTCGGTGACATAGACGCGCCGCCGCTCTGGGGCACAGGCCGTCTCTCCATAATCGATGTCGTTCGAAGGCAGTCGCAGTCGCTGCACTTGCTCGTGCCGCGGCGGCGGATCGCCGGTGCGCTGTGCGCCGACGACGAAATTGGCGCGCGCCATCCACACCGTGCCGTCGATCAAGCAGCCGCGCCATAAATTGCCGGTAGCGTCGGACGGCGCCTCGAAGCGAAAGCCGTCGCCGGCGCGACGCAACCACCACGAGCCGACCCGGCGTCCGCCGGACTTGCCGCGCATGGCGCCGTCGTTCGGTCCTTCACCGCTGAGTAGCACCAGGTCGTCGTCGATCGGGTTGATGCCGTGGTACGGCATTAGATGATCTGCGGTCAGATTCGCCGGCCGCGACCCGTCACGAGCGATGCATTGTTTCAGCAACCGAGCCCGATACTCGGCATCGACGGTGCCGACGTCGGCGAAGTGAAGCAGGCCGTGGCTCGGAACGATCTCCCACAGCAGCGCGAACGGCAGCAGCGCCGTCCACCACAGCCAGCGCCGCCGCGCCATCCAGGTCGCCGCAGCGCACCCGAGCAGCAGCAACAGCCAGCGATCGAGGGTCGCCAAAGACGCCAGTGAAAATGGTGTGCTGACGATCACCACCATCGCCAACAGCGGCAGCAGCCACAGCCGCCGCTGCCAGGGAGCGACGCGCAGCAGTGCCACGGTGGGAAGCGCCGCGATAGCGAGCCGAGCGGTGGCGATCGCTGTGATCCACAGAGTCGCAGCGGGGTCGACCTGCAACAGCGACGCGACCGACGCGGCGGCGTCGGCGGCGGCAGCGAGCCACAGCCGGACAAGGTAGCTTGCCGGACTCAGGGCGATTGCGGCCCAGAGAGCGACTCCAACCGCTGCTTCGAAGTTGCGGGCGAGAGGGCGTGGCGAGCTCAGCTTAGCGAACCTCGGCGGGCGTCAGGCTGTAGATTTCGTGGCCGCGTCGCCGCTTGACCCACTCCGCGGCGCGCACCGCCAGCGCCAGGCCGCCGTTGGCCCACCAGAAGTTGATCGAGGCACTGACCTCGAGCGAGCGGACCTGATGCCACCAGCGCGACGGCAGATAGAGCGCGTCGCCGGGTCCGAGCTCGACCGTGATCGGCCGAGCTTGCCGCGCCAGCGGGAAACGTTCGAAGTCGGGATTGTCGGGATCGAAGCGGCTGAAGTTCGGCAAAGCCGAGCCAAAGGGATGTGAATAGAGCCATGGCGTCGCTACGGGCGGATAGAGACGAAAGCGTTTGCGGCCGAGGATCTGGAAGAAGAAATTCTCGGCGACGTCGCGATGCAAGGGCGTCGCCATGCCGGCTGCGCTCAACCAGAAGCGTGAATTCCTCCAGGCAGCGTCGCGGCAATACTCCGGTACGACGTAGTCGTCGCGCATCTCCGGCAGCCAGCTGTCCGGCGGCGCGGCGAGGTAATGCTCGGGCCGCTGTCCCTGGCTGAGCTGATCGATGTAATCGGCGAAGGAAAGCACCGTGAATGGCAAGCCGCTGTCGGGGTTCGCCTGTAGGCTGCCGTCCTCGGTGCCGATCGCGGCCATCCGGCGCTCGCCGAAGCGTTGCTTCAGCTGCTCGAGGGTCCAGAGCCGCCGCGCCGGCCAATCGTCGCTCAGGCCGTCAATCAGCAGCGGTTGCCGCCGCCGCTTCCAGGCAAAGAATTCGGCGAGCGATGGCTTGCGGACGCGCTCGATGGTGGCGAGTGGGGCAGGGCAATCGCGCCCGATCCGCATCATGCGATCGAACAGATCGCGCCCGCCCGCCAGCTTCATCTCGTCTTTGACCGCATCGATGCGTGCTTCGCTGTAGCAATCGCCCTCTGCCGGCTCAAGGAGAATTGCGCCCGCTCTGCCGCGCCGCTGGCTCCTGCGCGCGACTTCGGGTTAGGTCACTGCCGATGTGTGGCATCTGTGGCATTGCCGCTGCGGCGCACGGTCCGCCGGTAGAGAGCGACACCATCGCCGCGATGATGGCGGCGATGCGGCATCGCGGACCGGACGACGAGGGGGCGTACGTCACTCCACGCGCCGGACTCGGAGCCCGCCGGCTGGCGATCATCGATGTCGAGGGCGGCCACCAGCCGATCGCCAGCGAAGACGGCTCGCTGCACATCGTCTTCAACGGCGAGATCTACAACTACCGCGAGCTGCGCCAGTTCCTGCTCCAGAAGGGGCATCGCTTCGCCACCCACAGCGATACCGAGGTGGTGCTGCATCTCTACGAAGAGCTGGGAGCGGCGGCGCTCGATCACCTCAACGGGATCTTTGCGATCGCGATCTGGGACGATCGTCGCCACGAGCTCTTTCTCGCCCGTGACCGCCTCGGCGTGAAGCCGCTGTACTACGTCGAGACCGAAGCCGGCCTGATCTTCGGCTCCGAGTTGCGGGTCCTGCTCGCCAACCCAAGTGTCGAGCGGCGCGTCGATCTCGCCGCTCTCAACGAATACCTGTCGTACGAGTACGTGCCGACGCCGCGCACGATCTTCCAGAACATCAAGCGCCTGCCGGCCGGGCACTATCTGCGCTGGGGCGAGCGTGGCGTACAGTTGGTCGAGTATTGGCGGCTCAGCCTGGCGCGCAGCGAGAGTCACTCGCCGGTGCAATGGCGTGATTTCGCC
>DASPMH010000256.1:0-3480 GCA_035627175.1 Terriglobales bacterium
CAGCTTCTCTACGATGGCGCCGAAGCGGTGCTCGCCGGCAATGCCGAAGCGTTCCTGCGCACCACCTTGCTGCGCGGCTCGGCTGACGCTTTTCGGGTGCGCAGCGAGGCCATCGGCACGCCACCCGCGAGCTCCGGCGGCGTACGTGTGGTGACCCACGCCTTGTTCAATCCTCGTCTCGACGGCAAGCCGTTCATGGTCTCCGGAACATTCGGCTTCGTCTTGTCGTTTCTGACGGTGGTACTGACCGCGGTCTCGATCGTCACCGAGAAGCTGACGGGGACATTCGAGCAGCTCCAGGTGACCCCCGCGACCGGCTTGGAGATCCTGCTGGGGAAGATCTTGCCACTCGGCGCAATCTTCACCCTCGACGTCGTCCTGATGGTGCTGGTCGCCGGGTTCGTCATCGGCGTGTGGCCCAACGGCAGCACCTTGTTCTTCATCGCGGTCTCGTCCTTCTACGTCCTGGTGTCACTGGCGCTGGGGGTGATCATCTCGGCAACCTCCGCCAGCGCCGCCGAGGCGGTGCAGAAGAGTGTCATGCTCAGCATCCCCCTGGTGCAGCTGAGCGGCTTTGCCTTTCCGATCCGCAACATGCCGCTGTTCGTGCAGTGGGTGGCGGAGGTCTTCCCCGCCACCCACTACATTCGCGTTGCCCGCGCCATCTACATCCGCGGCGACGGCCCGCTAGAGCTCGCTCCTGAGCTCGGCATGCTGCTGCTGTTCGGAGCGCTGATCGTCGCTTACTCCTTGAGCAAGATCGAGGCGCGGGCGTGAACGAGTCTCAGCCGCATCCCCGGCCGAGCTTCTGGTCGAACGTCGCTGCGGTCGCCTACAAAGAGGCGACCGTGCTGCGGCACGACAAGGCTGTTCTTGCGACGGTGCTGATCCAGCCGATCATCATGCTGCTGTTGTTCGGCGGAGCCTTGTCGAATCAGCCGGCGAACGTGCCTTGGGTCATATTGGACCAAAGCCGGAGCGCTGATTCGCGTCGCCTGATCCAATCGATCCAGGTCACCGGCTTCTTCCTAGAGCCCGGGTATGTCGCCAGTTACGACGAAGGTCAGGCGCTGCTGAAACACGGCAACGCCCTCGCCTTCCTGGTAATCCCCTCGGATCTGCGCCGCCAGCGCGAGCGCAACGCGTCGCAAGTCCAGCTCTTCGTCGACGGCAGCGATCCGCTCTCGGCGGCACGGGTCGCCGGCTACATCGGCCAGATTGCCGCGGCCTTCGATGGCAATCGCGCCGATCCCCGGGCGACGAGGCCTGGAGCATTCGAGGTGCGACAGCGCTTCTGGTTCAATCCTACCCTGAGCGATAGTTGGTTCTTCCTAGCGGGCCTCGCCGGGATGCTGTTGACCAACCTCTGCCTCTCGGCGACCAGTCTCGGGTTGGTCGGTGAGCGCGAGAACGGCACGTACGAGCAGATGCTCGCCTCGCCGACGCGGCCGCTCGAGCTGGTGCTCGGCAAGCTGCTGCCGTTCGTCGGCATCGCCTATTTCGTACTGTTCTTCGCCTTGATTTCCGCCGGGCTGGTCTTCGGCTACTGGTGGCGCGGCAGCCTGCTGACCCTCGCCATCATCACCCTGCCCTTCGTCTTGGCGTCGCTCAGCATCGGCGTCTTCGTCTCGACGATGGCACGTACCTCGGCGCAGGCGGTGTTCATTACGGTCTTTTTCATTCTGCCTTCGTTCGTGCTCTCCGGTTCGATGCTGCCGTACCAGCTGATGCCCGATGGCGTGCGCGAGATCGGCGCCCTATTCCCGCTACGCTGGTACCAAATCGCCTTGCGGCGGGTCGTCGCCCGCGGCGGCGACCTCTTCGATGTCGTCGTTCCATTGCTCGCGCTCGCCGGCCTATTCGCCTTCTTCCTGATGATGATCCGCTGGCGAATGAAACCGCGGCTCGGCTGAGGCGATCCCCCTTCTTTTCTAAGGAGAGGGGACGGTGTTTGGCGGCGGCTGGGTTCTCTGCGACGGCGAGCGGCCCGCTGCCTGCGACAGCGCGGTGGTGGTCGTCTCGAGCCGATCGCTGAGGATGCGGGCGAGGTTGAGGTACACCGTCGCGGCGATGCGCGGATAGCGGCGTTGCAGCCGCTCGAGATGACACGCGTCGAGCACCAGGTAATCCGTCGGCTGGGTGGCGATGACGTTGGCCGATCGCGGCGATGCCCGCACCAGACCCATCTCGCCGACGACGTCGCCGCGGCGGATGGTGCGCAATACTTGAGTCGGCTCCTCGTGGAACACGATCGCATGCCCATTGAGAAAGACGTACATCTCCGGGCTCAGCTCGCCGAGCTCGGCGATGCGCTCGCCCGGCTTGGCGGTCTGCAGTCGGCCCATCAGCACCACCAGCTTCGCCTGGAACGAGCGCAGCCCCTCGAACAGAGGAATCTGACGGTGCGGCTCAGGGCCCAAGCGCAAGAAGAGGAAATCCCACAACGTCGCGATCTTGGTGGTGGTCACCAGCGCCGGGGTCAGAAACAGCTCGACCAACAGCGCGATGCCCATCGTCATGCCGGAGAGCAGGCCGAAATGGCGCACCGGTTGGAAGTTCGACAGACAGACGATGAAAAACCCGGCCGACAGCGCCAGCGCAATGAAAAATGCCGATTGACCTACCGACCCCACGGCGTTGAGAATTGCCTCCTCCTGGCTGCCGGTACGGTGCAGCTCCGAGTTGAAGCGACTGAGCAGGTGGATGGTGTCATCGATGGCGATACCGATCGCAATCGCCGCGATCATGCTGGTGCAGATATTGAGATCGATCTGTAGCCAACCCATCAGACCGAACAGGATCACCGTCGGCACTACGTTCGGAATCAACGCCAACACTCCGACGCGCAAAGACAGGAACATGATCGACAGCAGCAGCAACAGCACCGTCAGCTCCTGCCATAAGCCGGTGATCTGTCCCCAAGCGAGCTCGTCGGCCGATTGGCTCAAGAGGACGACCGTGCCCGTCGGTCGGACCACGACACCCCGGGGGAATTGCGTCCCGGCAAATTCGCGCACCCGCTCGACGAAGGCGCTGACCTCGCTCGAGCGCGACAAGCTGGTACGCACCACCAAGTTGGCCAAGGTGCGCTCGGCGTTGAGCACCGGCTTGATCTGCTTCTGATCGGCCAACATCAGCAGCTGATTGAGCTCGCTCTGCGACTCCGGCAGCCCCGGTGGCGTGTCGGGCTGCAGCACGCGACGCATCAGGGCGAGGTAGTCGACCAGCGACAACGCCAGATCGACGCCGGGTTGGGCAATGACGAAACGCTGTAGCGCATCGAGGGCGCGAATCGTCTCGAGCTGAGTGACGCTGCCGGCTTCGCTGCCGTCGATGACGATGTAGATCGGTTGGGTCCCGGCCAACGCCGTCGCTATCCGATCGTTCTCGGTGCGAATGACACTGTCGCCGTCGAAGAACCCGAGGTAGTCGGTTTCCACCTGAATGCGGGTGATGCCCCAGATGGAGATCGCGACGACC
>DASPMH010000257.1:0-2855 GCA_035627175.1 Terriglobales bacterium
GGGATGTGGTTACGGTTGGCGAGCTCTAGGGTGCTGGCGACCTCGGCCGCCGTGCTCGGGCTGACGACGCAGAACGGAGCGGTTTCGAGCTGGCCGCGCATGCTGCGCAGCACCGACAGGCTCCAACTGTCGCGGCGGTGCGCGATCAACGACTCTTCGTCCCAGCGAACCGCATCCTCGCCGAGTAGCTTCACCAGCTCCTTGCGCTGTTGCTCGATGCTCATCCGGCGTGCGCGACTTTCTTCGGCAAGGCGTCGATGCCGCCGTTGAGGAAGGCCTTGGTGTCATCGACGTGGCGGCGGTAGCGCGCCAGCTCGAGCTCGACGCGGCGCTCCTCCCAGCCGAGCATGGTCTTCATCAACTTGGCCGCGGCCGGCGCGACAGTGATGCCGTTGTTGGGATCCCACAACAGCAGGCGCGAGCGGCGCTCCAGGAAATCTTCGAGGGTCATCGCCATCTCCTCTCGCACCGCGAACTCGACCTCGGCGCGGGTGACCGGCAGCTCGGGCGAGCAGCGTTCGCCGAGCTCGGGATCGGCGGCGATGTCTTCGATCAGCCGTTCGGCGTCACTGCCGTAGGTGGCCACCAGCCGCTCGACCACCTCGGCGGCGACGCGCGGCCAACGCTCTTTCAAATCCGCGGCGAATTGCTCGACGTCGTCGCCGGTATCGCCGCCGACCAGAGTTGCGGCCTCGCTCTTGCCCTTGGGCTGCAGCGGCATGGTGACCCCTTGCTCGGCGAGCTGGAGCGCCGCCATGCCGACGATGCGCTCTGCCATCTTGCGATAGGTGGTCAGCTTGCCCCCGGCGATCGAGATCAGACCCATCGAGCCGACCATGATCTCGTCTTTGCGCGAAATCTCGCTGGTCTTCTTGCCTTCCTCGTGGAGCAGCGGCCGCAACCCGGCCCATGCTCCGACGATATCGGCGAAGGTCAACGGATCGACGGCGAAGTAGCGATTGGCAGTCTCGATCAGATAACGCGCTTCCTCTTCTTCGACCATCGGATCGTCGAAGGGTCCTTTGTAGTCGGTATCGGTCGTGCCCAGGTAGACCACCTCGCCACGCGGAATGGCGAAGATCGATCGCTTGTCGCTGGTGGTCATCACCACCGTGTGGGTCAGCGGCAGGCGGTCGTGACGGACGATCAGATGGATCCCTTTGGCGAGGTGAAGCTTGGGGGTCTCGCCTTCGCCCTGCAGCAATCGCACGGCATCGACCCAAGGGCCGGCGGCATTGATGAAGAGCTTGGCACGTACCGGGAAAGCGGCACCGGAGACGGTATCTTTCACCACCGCCGCGGTCAGCCGGCCGGCGTCGCTGAGGAAGCTGGTGACATTGGCATAGTTGACCGTGATCGCGCCGAGCGCCGCCGCCGATTTGATGTTGGCGATCACCAGCCGGGCGTCATCGGTGAGGCACTCGTAATAGACGCCGGAACCGTAGATCCCCTGCGGCTTGAGCAATGGCTCGAGCTTGAGCGTCTCCGGGCCATCGAGCATCTCCTTGCGCTCGTCCTTCTCGACCCGGGCCATGCGATCGAAGGTCCACAAGCCGGCGCGGATGGTGGCGTAGCCGGTGCGGCTATGGACCGGCACGATCATCTTGATCGGACGGGCGAGATGCGGCGCAAGCTGGCGCAGGACGCGCCGTTCGTTCGCTGCCTCCATCACCAAGCCGACGTCGCCCTGCTGCAGGTAGCGCAGCCCGCCATGGATCAATTTGGAGGAGCGGCTGCTGGTGCCGATGGCGAAGTCGCGCCGCTCGACCAGCGCGACTTTGAAGCCGCGCAGCGCGGCATCGCGAACGATCCCGGCGCCGGTGATGCCGCCGCCGATGACGAGGATATCGAGCTCCTCCTGAGCCAGCTGGGCGAGGTAGTTTTTGCGAGTACGGAAGGAAAATTCAGCTGGCCGCGGCATAAGAACGATGCTCGGGTCTTTTCACGCGCTACCGCGATTTGTCAACGCGATCCTTCGACCGGGTCGCGGCGACCTGAGCGAAGGCGTTGGCGCTACCCCAGCGCGCCGGTCAGCCGGCGAGGAAGTCGAGCACTGCGCGGTTGAATTGCTCCGGAACTTCGAAGTTGAAGCCGTGGCTGCCGCCCTCGAGCTTGCGCAGCTTCGCACCGGGGATCTTCTCGGCGAGCACGTCGGAGCAGGCGGCCGGGATCAGCTGGTCGCAGTCGCCGGTCAGCACCAGCGTCGGCGCCTGAATCTGGGCGAGACGCTCGAGGGTATTGTGCGAGCTGGTCGCCATCACCTGGGCAAGAACGCCCTCCATGCTGAAGCCATACTGCAAGGCGCCGGCGAAGACCTGCATCAGCTTAGGCAGCTCGTTCTGCAAGAAGCTCGGTGAAAACGACAGCGGCAGTAGCGCCCCGAAGAGCTGCATCGGATCGATCTTGCTCGGATCGATCTGCAACGAGCCGTCGCCGCCGACCGCGCCACCGAGCTGCCCCACCAAGGTGTTGCGCAGTGCCGCTACCGAATCGTCGGGGAAGGCGTAGGTGCAGCCGAGCACCAGCTTGGCGACCTTGTGGGGATGGCGCAGCGCCAGCTCCTGGCTGATCATGCCGCCCATCGAGATACCGGCGACATGAGCCCGCTCGATGCCGAGGTGATCGAGCAAGCCAGCCGCATCATCGGCCATCATCTGGATCGTGTAGGGGCCGGCTGGCTTCGAGCTACGGCCGACGCCGCGATTGTCGAATACGATGGTACGGTGGTGCTTCGAGAACTCCGGCACCTGGAATAGCCAGCCGTTGATGTCGGCCGCCAAGCCCATGATCAACAGCAACGGCTCGCCGCTACCGTGCTCTTCGTAATAGATGTCGATGCCATTGACCGGGGCTGT
>DASPMH010000258.1:0-4607 GCA_035627175.1 Terriglobales bacterium
TCGAGATCGCTGCGACTCGGGCCGCAAAGTTCAAGCCTGGCAAGACTTTACGGGATTCACTCAACTGAGGCCCGGTACGGGCGGTTAGCTCAGCGGGAGAGCATCGGCCTTACAAGCCGAGGGTCATCCGTTCAAATCGGATACCGCCCACGCGTATTGTTGAAATCGCGATTTGACGCGATCATCGTTTTCCGACATAAGACGTCGGCTCAGTTTGGGGTGGTAGTTCAGCTCGGTTAGAACGCCGGCCTGTCACGTCGGAGGTCGCGGGTTCAAGTCCCGTCCACCCCGTTGCATTCTCTTTCTGATGCCGTTGGCATCGGACGAAGGTTACGTATGAAGACCCTGATGGTAACTCGCGAAGCGGGTTTGGAAGAACGCCGCTGGTACGTCCTCAATGCTCAGGACGCCGTGCTCGGCAGACTCGCGGTCAAGGCCGCGACACTGCTGCGCGGTAAGCACAAGCCCAACTTCACCCCTCACGAAGACACTGGTGACTTCGTCATCGTCGTCAACGCCGAGCGGGTGAAGCTGACCGGCAACAAAGTCGAGGACAAGATGTACCGGCGCCACACCGGCTATCCCGGCGGCTTGCGGGAGCGTACCGCTCGCGAATATCTGGCTCTCGCTCCGGAGGAGATGGTGCGTGAGGCGGTGGTCGGCATGCTGCCGAAGAACCGGCTCGGGCGCCGTCTGGCGACCAAGCTCAAGGTGTACGCCGGCGAGCAACATCCGCACGAAGCTCAGCAGCCGGTCGAGCTGAGTCTCTGAGCCGGACCCCGAGGAGAAGACGATGGCAGAGGTAGCAACCGTTTTCGCCGCCACCGGCCGCCGCAAGACCGCGGTCGCCCGGGTGCGGCTACTCCCTGGCAGTGGCGCCGTGCAAGTCAATCGCCTGGCGATCGAGAAGTACTTCGGGCGGGCGACGTCGCGGATGATCATCGCTCAGCCGTTCGAGCTGACCGGCACCGCCGGGCGCTTCGATACCAGTGTCAACGTCCGCGGCGGCGGCCTTTCCGCCCAGGCCGCGGCGATTCGCCACGGCATCACCCGGGCACTGCTCGAAGCCAATCCCGACTTGCGACCCCAGCTCAAGAAGGCTGGCTACGTCACCCGCGACCCGCGTGAGGTCGAGCGCAAGAAGTACGGCCGGCACAAGGCGCGCAAGCGGCCGCAGTACTCCAAGCGCTAGTTAGGCGGCGTAGTCGATCGCTATCGAAAGGCCGGACCCCAATGGGTTCGGCCTTTTTTTATTCGCTGCCGAGGTAGAGCGCCGTACCGGCCAATGCGGCGATCAGGTTCGGTGCCCACGCCGCCAGTACCGGGCCGAGCACCTGGGTTTCCCCGAGGGAGCGGGTGAAGCCCAACAGCACCCAGTAGCCGAAACCGAGCACCAGGCCGCCCGCGAACGTCGTCGCCAGGTTGGGATTGCGCCGAACCCGCGCCGCGATTGGAATCCCGCCCCAAACCAGGGCCAAGATGGCAAACGGCACCGCCAGCTTCAGATTGAGCTCGACTGCGTAATGCGAAGTATCGATGCCGCGGCTGCTGAGGCGGGTGATGCGCCGGTGCAGATCGACGTAGCTCAGCTCTTCGGCCTCGAGATGAACTTCCTTGAAGTCGGCGAGGGTCTCCGGGAGCGCGAACGAAGCCCCCTCGACCATGGTTCGACCCGATGGAGCGGCCGCTCTTGCGGAGAACGACCAGCCGTTTTCGAATACCCAGCTGCCGTCGATCCAGCGCGCCGATGGGATCTCGATGATGTTGTCTATCTGGAAATCGCCATCGACACGGAAGATGGTCAGGCCGTACAAGACCTCGGCGTGGGAATCGAAATGATCGATGTTGTAGAAGCCGGCGCCGCCGCGATACCAGACCCCCCGCTCGCTCAGCAGCGCGCGCTGACCCCGCTTGCGGATCTCGATGCGGTTCACGTCCTGAAAGGCGTGGGTGAAGTAGGGCACAGCCGTCTCGTTCCACAACAGCGCCGCAGCGCTGAGCAGCAGCCCGATGGCGAGCAGCGGCGTGCTGCTCTGCCACAGGCTGATACCGGCGGCACGCAGCGCAATGATCTCGTGATTGCGGGCCATCAGACCGACGCTGATCAGCGCCGCTACCAGCACCGCCGGCGGCAAGATTTGGGTGACGATCAGCGGAATTTTGAAGAGGAAATAGCGCAGCGATGCGGAGAGGGTGGCGTCGTTCTCCAGCAGGATGTCGAGCCGATCGAGGAAATCTACCAGCAGGTAGAGCGACACCAAGCCGGCCAGCGTGGGCAACAGCACCGCGAAGAATTCGCGCACGAGATATCGGCTGATCACCCGCATTGCGCTTCAGCCGGCGCTGCGTTGCGCCCAGGCGCTGCGCAGCCATGCCCCCCATCCCCGATGGATCTCACCGCGGTGCAGGGGCGCGTGTTCGCGACTGCTGCTGTGGAACAAAGCGATGGCGAGCCCTGCCAACGCGGCGTTCGGCAACCACAGGCCGAGCGCGGCGCCAGCGTAGCCCCGCTCCGCGAGGCTTTCGCCCAATGTCAGCAAAAGATAGTAGCCGAGTATCACCGCAAGGCTGATCGCCAAGCTGCGACTGCGAACATTGCCGCCCGAGCGCAGCCCGAGAGGAACCGCAATCGCAGCAAAGCCGAAGCAGGCAAAGGGGATGGCCAGCCGGCGATAGTACTCGATCGCCTCGAGCGGTGCCTCGGATTCGGTCTTGGTTGCGATCGCGGCGCGCAGCTCACTCAGGGACATCTCGCCCGGCTCTTTCGGCTTGCGGCGCGCGGCGCTCAAAGCGAGAGCAAGGTCGAGCTGAATGTCGAAAGTGCCGAAGTCGGTGCGCTGGTATGCCCCGGCGCTCGAGTCGAGAGCATGGACACTTCCCTCGAACAGGCGCAGGCGCAGCACCTGACTGGCTTCATCGGGAACCAGCAATCCCGATTTGGCCATGATGACGCTCTTGCCGTCGGCCGAGGAAGCGATGCTCTTGCTCGAGCTGTCGTCAGGCAAATTGCCCGAGATCAGCAGGCCACGCAAAACGTTGCCCGGCGGATCGACCCGGTCGACATAAAGCACCATGCCGGCGAACTCGTCAGAGAACACGCGGGGCCGGATCGCCGCCGAGGCGCGCGATTTGGCGAGCTCGTAGATGCCGTTGCGCAGCAGAGCGTTGGCCCACGGCCGGACGTGCAGCGAGAGCATCAGGGTGAGCCCGAAAGCCGCGAGGGCGAAGAGAAACACCGGACGGCTGATGCGCACCAGGCTGATGCCGGCGGCACGCAAGGCGGTCAGCTCGCTGTCTGCGGCGAGGCGGCCGAAAGCGATCAAGGCGGCGAACAGCAGCGCCATCGGCACGGTGACCTCGAGAAAGCCGGGCAGGATGTAGGAGAACAGCAACAGCACGTCCGCCGCGGCGACGCCGCGATTGACGATCATCTCGATGATCTTGACGATCCGTGCGACCAGCAGAACCAGAGTGAAGAGACCGAGACCGAGCAGAAAGGGGACGGCGATTTCTCGCAGAACATAGCGGTCGAGAATACGCACGTGGGGGGATCCTAATGAAAGGCAAGATAGCTGTAAATGCGAACGCCGGCGCGGCGGAGTACCTCAGCGGCGTGCACGCGATCGCCGGCTGGCTCGAGCGGCAGCCGCAGCGCTTGGTTACTCTGTATCACGAAGGTGAGAGCGGAGGGGCGGCCGCGAAGCTGATTGCGGCGGCGCGCGCCGCCGGCGTGTCGCACGAGATCGCGCCACGTCATCGTCTCGATCAGCTCGCCGCCGGTGCCCGCCATCAAGGAGTGGTGGCACGGGTTCGACCGTTTCCGTACGCCGATCTCGATCAGTTGCGGGAGCAGCAGCCGCGGCTGTTGCTGGCGCTCGACCAGATCAACGATCCGCGCAATCTCGGCGCGATCATCCGCAGCAGTGCGGCGTTGGGCGCCGGCGGGATCTTGTTGCCGCGGGACGGCTCGGTGGGAGTCACCGCGGTGGCGGAAACGGCGGCGAGCGGCAACGCCGCACTACTGCCGATCTGCCGGGTCGGAAACCTGGCGCGGACGCTGCTCGAGCTGAAGGAAGAGGCCGGCGGCTATTGGATGGTGGGGCTCGACGCCGCGGCCGAACTCGCCGTGGCGGAGCTGTCGCTGCCGGATCGGGTGGTTTTGGTGGTCGGCGGCGAAGCGGGAGTGCGGCGCCTGGTGCGCGAGCGCTGCGATTTTACGGCGAGGATTCCGATGGCCCCGGGGGTGGAGTCGCTCAATGCCGCGGTGGCCGCAGCGATCGGGTTGTATGAGATCGGCCGGCAGTGGAACACCTTGACACGCTAAATCTGCTTATGTAAGGAACACCTTTTGCACAAAAAACCATTGGAGATGCAGGATAGACGCACCGAAGGGGCGAAGGGCAGTCGAGCCGATGTAGCTCAAGTGGTAGAGCGGCTGATTTGTAATCAGTAGGTTGCCAGTTCGAGTCTGGCCATCGGCTCCAGCGCGGGGAGAGGTACCCAAGTGGCCAAAGGGAGCAGACTGTAAATCTGCCGGCTCTACGCCTTCGTTGGTTCGAATCCAACCCCCTCCATCGGTATCGCGGGAATAGCTCAGTTGGTAGAGC
>DASPMH010000259.1:0-8451 GCA_035627175.1 Terriglobales bacterium
GTGCTCCTGGTGACGTCCGCCATCACCCGAACCGTCCAGCTCTTCGAGGCCGAATCGATTGGCCGGAAACTTCAAGGCGATATCGTGCTCGCACTCAACGAGGTCGACCACCCGGGGATCGTCAATTTGAATGCGATCCTAGAGGATCCGGTTGATGCGCCGCTGCTCGTCACCGCCTTCGCCGCGGCTACCGTCCCGCATCCCGGCCCCTCGGCCGCATTGGTCACGGCGGCGACGCCGGATCCCATCGAACCGTTCATGTTCAGCACCCAGGATGATGGCGATAGCTCCGAAACCGCCAACTCGATCGTCTACTCTGAGCTCGCCGAAGATGGCGTCACGGTCAACGACACCTACCGCGCCTGGCTTTCGGATCGCTGGTGGGTGGTGGAGTGCCTTACCAGTCCCGGGCCGCGCCGACTGGCACCGACCCTGACGGTCTTTACGGGAATCACGGACGTCCAGCGCATGTATCGATACGACGGCACGCATTTCATCGAGATCAACATTCTCGAGCTACCGGATGGGAGTCACCAGACCATCTCGCGAGCCGTGCCCGAGATGGTCTACCTCGGCCCTCCGCTGAGCGAGCCGACCGATCTCGCAGGTTTTAAGGAAACGCGGGCGCGGCTCGTCAAGCAGCCATCGCTGCACGTCAATACCGCGCACTTTACCGCGAACGAGGGCACCACTGTCACCGTCAGTGGTACGTACTCGCACCCTGACGGGGTTGCCGGCACGGTTCGCTTGGAGAGCCCGAGCCAGGACCCGAGCGAGGTCCACGTAGATGCAGGCGGCTCGTTCAGCCTGAGTTGGCTACTGGACAACGATCCGTCCCGCGCCGGCACGCTCTCTTCACTCAGCGACGAGGGCGTCCCGAGCGAGCTGGTCAATCTTTCCGCCACCATCAGCAACGTTGCCCCCAAAAACGGCATGATCACCTTCACCGGGGAGGATGGCACTCACAGCAATTTCAACGAAGGAGAGCTGCTGACCGCTACCGTGACCTTCACCGATCCGGGTGCCGACTCCCATCTGATCTACATCGAGTGGGGCGATGGTGACATTTATGCGGGCGCCAACCGGTCGGCGACACATAGGTACGCCAGCGGGCTGTACACGGTCTCATTTAGGATCGACGACCAGACCAATGGGGTCTTTGAGGGATCGACAACGGTGGATATCAATGCCGCACCGGAGCTGTTCCTTATTCCGGCCGTCGTCGGAGGCAAGGAAGGTGCGGCCGTACAACTGTCCGGGCAGATCGACGATCTGGCCGATTCCCCGACCGTGAGCGTCAGCTGGGGCGACGGGCATTCGTCGTCGGCAACCATCGACCCGGTGTTCGGTCTGGTGCAGGCAGCGCACACCTACCTTGACGAGGGGTCTTTTGTTGCGACGTTGATACCGCGCGACAACACCGGTTTCGAAGGCACTCCGGTGGTTGTCGCGGTCAACATTCGCAACGCTGATCCGACGATCACGACCGCCAAGCTCCTGCGCAGCGACAACTCGAGCGAAATTCCAGCCGATGGCATCCCGCCCGGCATCGGCGTCAAACCGTCCGTTCAGGCCACCGACGCCGGCACGCTCGACACCCTCACCTATACGGTCAACTGGGGCGATGGCAGTCCGACCCAGGGCTTCGGCCCGACCTCGCCGCCGACTCATAACTACGCAGCGGAAGGTCACTATACGGTGACGCTCGCGGTCTTGGATAACGACAGTGGACGCACCGAGGCGCCGATCAGCCTTTGGATCAACACGCTCCCGACGCTGATCGGACTTCCTGCCGGCGCGGCTGTCGACGAGGGCACCGGGGTGTCGATCGATGGCACACTCGTAGACCCCAGCGCCGGAGCGACGCGCGTCGATGTCGATTGGGGTGATGGCACGACGAGCCAAATCAACTTACCGGCCTCCAATCGATCCATGCACGCTGCGCACACGTACCCTGCCGACGACGGCACGTGGACCGCGCGCTTCACTCCAGTCGACGTCTTCGGTTTCAGCGGTACCCCGGTGAACGTCAACGTCACCGTGCGCAACGTCGCCCCGGCCCTGACGGACGCAGACCTCGAGCTCGGCGACGGCAGCCGTGCCAACCGCGTGCTGCCGGGCCAAGCGGTTACCGCGGTCGCCACCTTCTCCGATCCGGGCATTCTCGACACCCATACCGTTTCGGTGGATTGGGGCGATGGCACCGTGACCACCTCTCCGGACCTCACCCACACTTATGCGGCCGAAGGAGGCTACGCGGTTCGGGTCAAAGTGGGAGACGACAACGGTGCCGACAGCACGACCAAGCTTCTATCGTTGTTAGTGAACACGCCTCCGGAAATCACCGGTTTGCCGGCGACGATCGTTGTCGACGAAGGCAGCGTCGTGACGGTTGCGGGGACCCTCATCGACGTCAGCCCCGGCGCCGCGTTTGTCGATGTCACCTGGAGCGACGGCCCGACCGACCTTCTCGAGCTCACGATCCCCGGAGACGGACCGTTCTCGATCCAACGAGAGGGTACCGACGATTCGGTGTGGACGGCGACGCTCACTCCGCTCGACGCCTTCGGAACGTCGAATTCAGCCCAGAACGTCACCGTCGTCGTCAACAACGTTCCGCCCGCTCTCGGCCGAATCATGCTGCTATCTGCGGATGGCTCGCCGCTGCCCGACGCCGGCGTCCTGGTTGCGCGGCCGGTAACGATACCGGTTTCGTTCACCGATCCCGGCACTCGGGATGAGTTCGAGGTGATAGTCGACTGGGGCGATGGCACCAGCGACATCGCATCCGGCCCGCAAGTGTTCGCGCACGCTTGGACGGAGGCCGCTGAGATCACCATCACCGTGACCGTCCGCGACGACGACGGCGGTCAGGACGTCCGGGCGATTCCCGTACGGGTCCGCTCGATTGCCGGCGTCGCCGGCGACACCGGCAACGACCTGAACGCCCTCGCAGGAGAAATAGCCGACCCGAGCCTCGCCGATGCAATTGGCCACGCCGCCAGGTTGCTCAGCAGCGCCACGAGGATTCGTGATGCCATCGATCTCCTCGAGTCGGACCGCTCGGGAGCGGCGGCCTTGAAGCTCTACCGAGCGACGGCCATTCTCCACCGTCTGGCCCGCCGCGGATTACCTGTCGAAGGTTTCGTCCAGGCGCTGGTCGACGCCCTCGGCAATCTCGCCGGCACGACTCTGGCCGAAACGCGATCGACATCGGCCGTTTCCGCACGCCGGCTGCAGGACACGCAACGCTTCTTCGACCAGGGCGTCGCAGCCGCGGCGGCCGGCGACTGGATGAAGGCGGCGCGCTCCTACCGCGACGTGGTAAACCGCTTGTCGCGATGAGTTGCTACATCGACGCCATCTTCGTCGCGATCGTGCCCCCCGGCGGAGCGCGTTTCATGGTTGGGGCTACCTGCGCGCGGAGTTTACACTGACCGACTACGTGTGCGTTGACCGGCGAGCGTTGGGTGGGGCCGTGTGGCTGGCGCGCTCGGAGAGAGCGCGCGCTACAGCAACGCGGATTGCTGCGTATGGGCCTCAACGACATGAGGTGGGTGCGTCGTCTGTGGTTGGGAAGAAGGTGTAGTCACGGCAGTCCGCCTGGCTCGGTGGGCTTGGCGGTGGCAGTGCGCGGGACACCGGCGGGAGCTGGCGCAGGAAGGCTAGCAGGGCGTACTGGTCCTCCAGCTCGAGGTTGGAGAAGTGATCCCATGGCATCGCCTGCCAGTGCATTGCCTGACCGTCTCGGCCGACGCCGCTGGTGATGGCGCGCAGGATCTCGGCCTCGCTCCAGTCTGCCAAGCCGGTCGGATGCCTCGTCAGATTCCGGCTCCAGGTGGTGCCGAAGCCTTGCCAGCTGACTTTGTTGCCGCCACTGCCGTCGCCGCCGTGGCAGAAGGCACAGGAGCTGACCGCAAACAGCGACCGGCCGTGTTGCGCCACCGCACTCTCTCCTGCGGCGGGGATGTCCTCCGCGAAGGCACCGATCACCACGCCCGCGGGCAGCGGTGTCACCGCCGGATAGCGTTCGATCAGTGCCAGCGTCGCGACGACGATCACCGCGATCAGAATGCGCACCAGACCGCCGCCACCATGCGAGTCGGTCGGGCTGCGCCGCAACAGCAGGCTGAGAACGAACAAGCCGAGGAAGAGCCGCTCGCTCCACAATAGCGCCTGCTGAACCCCGTCGCTCGGCTTGTCGCTGCGCCCGAAGTTGCCGGCCGAGTATGTAACCTGCTCCGGCGCCACCTGCGGCCAGCGGTAGCCGAGCTTGCGGGCCACCGTTTCGATCGTGCCGAAGAAGAGCGGATCGGGCACGGCGTTGCGCACCGGCGGCAGCGACTTGAGATACGACGCGATCGCGAGAGCGTCCTCGTCGCTGTAGCTGCCGAAGGCCATCCACGGCATCGCCCAATAATTGAGCCGCCGTTCGCGACCGTGCCCCGCCCGCAGCGCCGCCGCGATCTCGCCGGTGCTGCGCCGGCCGAGACCGGTGTGCTCGTCGCTGGTCAAATTGGCGGCGAAGAAGACACCGTGCGCGCCCGGCTCGATCCGCATCCCACCGGCGAGCGGATGACTCTGCGCCTGGTAGACACCGGCGGCGTCGACGGGTGTGTGACAGAGGTTACACATGCCGGCGCGGACCAGATACTCCCCCCGCCGCACCGAATCTCGGAACGCCGCCGTTTCGCGGCCAGCCGGTGCATCCTTGGCAGGATGAGGTCGAGCGATCTGCTGCAGATAAAGCACGACTGAAGCGAGCTGCGCCGGCGTGGCGACCTCGAGATATGCCGGCATGGCGGTCCCGCTGATGCCATGGGCGAGACGCAGGTAGACCGCCTCGGGCCGATCGCCACCGCGGAAGGCCCACGGCGCGGTCAGGTCGCGCGCTTCGACGGGCTGCTTCCAAACATCGCGCAGCTGACTCGCCGATGGCCCGTCACCGCGTCCTTCCGCACCGTGGCAGGCAGGACAGCCGAGCTCGCTGTACAGAGTCTTGCCCTCGGCAGCGGTCGCGGTGGCAAAGGCAGCGGCCGGTACGGGGGGCGACGCCTCGGCAGTCCACGCGGCAATCTTGCCGAGGCTGCGGAGGTGCTCGAGGACTGCGTCCTGCTCCTCGTCGGAGAGCACACCGGCCCAACCCGGCATCGAGGTGCCGGGCAGGCCGCGGCGCAGTGTGCGCTTCACATCGGAGAACCACGGCGCGTCGCGGCCCGGGGTCGACTTGAACTTGAAGATCGCGCTGGTCAGATCGCGCGGCTTCGGGTGCAGCATCGGCGCGGCCGGTCCGTCGCCTCGCCCCCCACTGCCGTGGCAGACGGCGCAGCGCTGGGCGTAGACGCGCTCGCCGAGCGGCACGTCCTCGCCCAAGCTTGCGCCCGGCGGCCACTCGATCGCGGCGGCACCTGTAGCTGCGGGCGCGAGGGCGGCGTCGGGATCGCGGTGCGCGGTGCGAGCCCAGAGCGAGCGGCCGAGATCACAGGCGAGCGCTGCTGCCAGGAACAGCGCGGTCAGGCGGGAGCGCAATGGTGGTCCGGGTGGTGGCTAAGGCTGGACATGGGGGTGCGGACGAGGATCGAGACGAGGGCACGTGCTATGGGCGGGCACGGGGGCGCAGCGTGTCTAATCCCCCTGGCCTTCGGCACTGCCCCCTTTGGGGAAGGGGGCGCACACGTGGGAGGCTTTCATGTTGGTGAGCTAGGTTCAGCTTTTGGCGGCGGCGGCGCGCTGGCGGCGCTTTAGGGCTGGTTCCACCGGCTTGCTTTCGGCCCGTTGCAGCCCGCTGGCGTCCCATAAATCTTCGAAAGCATTGCCAACCGCGGTCGCGATCTTCCAGGGGTCGCGGACGCGCTCGCCGTCGGCGGTGATGCCGATGGTCAGCTGGTCGGCGTAGCTCAGGATGGCAAAGCCGAGACCGATGTTCGCTCCGAGCGGCACCAGCGGCACCATCAGCTCGACCGGCCTGCCGAGCAGGTAACGTCGCTCCCGCGGTCCCGGCACGTTGGTGCAAATGGTGTGCACCGGCGAGATTGCGCCCTGCAGCATCGCCAGCGGCCGCTGCAGCACCGGTGGCAGAAGATCGGCCATGCCGACGACGCGTTCGACCTGGGCCGCCATGCCGCTCATCTTGAGCAAATCCATCGACGTCGAGATGTGGCGCAGCCGCGAGATCGGGTCCGAAATGCCGATCGGCAGCTCGGCGACCAAGCTGGAGACGCGATTGCCGAGGGTGCCTCGCTCGCGTTCACCGCGGACACTGACCGGCACCATCGCTTTCAGCTCGCGGCCGATCGTCTTGACACCGCGCCCTTGGAGGTAGGCGCCGAGAGCGCCGCTGATCACCGTCAGCACCACGTCGTTGACCGTACCGCCGAAGCGATTCTTGATCGCTTTGACCTCGTTGAGCGACAGCCGCTTCCAAGCGACCGCGCGTTTCTCGCTGAGCGGCCCGTTGAAGGGCATCGGTGTGACCCCTTCGAGAACGGTGCGCGCCAGCGTGGTCGTCGCCTCGACGGTGGAACGTGCCTCGGCAAGCGCCTTGCCCGGATCGCGGACCAAATCGGCGGCACGGCGGACGACCTGGTACTGATTGCGCACCGCATCGGCGAGTCCTTCGAGGGCGCGGGCGAAGGGGCTCGGCAAGGCGCTGCGTCCGGGCAGGACCAAGCTGCGGTCGACCGGCAGCGGCTTTGGATTGGGATCGAGCAAGATGTTGATCAGTGCGACGCCGCTGGCGCCGTCGATCATGCAATGGTGGGTCTTGGCGAGGATGCCGCAGCCCTTGCCCTGATAGTTGTGGATCAGGTGCATCTCCCACAGCGGCCGGCCGCGATCGAGCGGCTGGGCGAAGAGCTTGGCGGCGAGGTGGGCGAGGTCGCGATCGGCGTGGGCGTCGCCGAGACGATGCTCGAAGATGTGGCAGTGGATGTCGAAATCGGGATCGTACTCCCAGGTAGGATGGCCGAGGTTGTAGGGAACCATCGCCACCCGCTGGACGTAGCGCGGAATCAGGGGCAGCCGCCGCTCGACGTCGCGCACCAGCTCGTCGTACCCGATCGGCTCGGCCAGCGTGTACAGGCCGGCGACATGCAACAACGCGTTCGGCTGCTCCAGATAGAGGAAGCTCGCATCGAGCGCGCTCATCCGACGATTGAGCTCAGGCATGCTGCACCCCAAGCGCGACGGCCGCGCTCACTTGTCGAGAACGAACGTGACCAGCAGTGTGGTGCGGTACTCGACGACCTTGCCGTCGTCGATCGCCGCGTTTTCCTTGAGCACTTCCATCCCGGTGATGTTGCGCAAGGTCTGGTTGGCGCGCTCGAGCGCTTGGCGAACGGCATCTTCCCAGCTGTGGGGTGAAGCTCCGATGATTTGCGTCTGACGTGCTACGGCCATTGGCGACTCCTTCCGGTGTGGCTCACTCGAGGATGAAAACGATCTTGAGATCGACGCGGTACTCGACCAGCTTGCCGTTGCTGACCTTGACACGCTTGTTGGTGACCTCGAGCCCAGTGATGTTGCGCAGGGTCTTGCTGGCGCGACTGACCGCCTCCAGCACCGCTTCGCGGAAGCCGTCGGGTGAAGAGGCACGGATTTCGGTAACGCGGGCGACAGCCATTCAATTCTCCTGGTGGGACAAGTCGGTCCGCTCTACCAGACGCTGGCGCGCCAATGCCAGCGCCGCCTCGATTCCGCCGACAACGTTCTCCGCCTCGATCTCGCTGAGCAGGCCCGACCGTTCCAGTGCGATCAGCGGCTGCGCGTGCACTCCGGCAAGAATCAGCGCGGTGCCGCTGCGGCGCGACTGGGCGTAGACCTCTTCGAGGGCGTGCAGCCCGGTCGCGTCCAAGGTCAAGACATCGCTCATCTCCAGCACCAGTACCTGCGGCGTGCGCTGGATGTTCGACAAGGTCGTCTTGAACTTGTGGACCGCGCCGAAGAAGAACGAGCCGCTGATCTCGAATACCTCGACCCCTTCGGGGATGCTGCGCTCGAACGACGCGGTCGATTCCGGCCGCTCTTCATCGAGCATGCGCGTCACCGAGCGCACCTGAGTCACCTCGGCCATCCGCCGCATGAACAGGAAGGCAGCCAGGACGACGCCGACCTGGATCGCCGCGGTCAGATCGACCAGCACCGTCAGCAGAAAGGTCGTCACCAGCACCAGCGCATCGCTGCGGGTGCTGCGCAGCACTTTGGCGAAGAGGTGGTACTCGCTCATGTTGTAGGCGACCACCAGCAGAATGCCGGCGAGCGTCGGCATCGGGATCAAGGCGGCCCAGCGACCGAGCAGCGTCAGGATCAGCAGCAGCACCACCGCGTGCACCATGCCGGCGATCGGCGTCCGGCCGCCGCTCTTGACGTTGGTGGCGGTGCGGGCGATCGCGCCGGTCGCCGGAATACCGCCGAACAGCGGCGAGGCGAGATTGGCGACGCCTTGCGCCACCA
>DASPMH010000260.1:0-5925 GCA_035627175.1 Terriglobales bacterium
CAGCGACGCCGGAATCTCGCCGATCACCTGAACCCCTTGCCCGTCGAGCCCGAGCTGGGCCGCGGCGACCGACATCAGGCCGACCACGATCAACAGCTCCGGCAGCAGCGCCCAGCCGAGCCAGTCCTTGAGCCGGCGCAACATCAGCACCAGCGCGATCGAGCCGATGCCTGTCGCCGCGGTCTGCAGGTGAATGCTGCCGCCTTCTGTCACCGTCAGCCAGAAGCGCTGCAGGAAGTGGTCATGTACGCCACCCATGGCGCGCAAGCCGAGCAGATTCTTGAGTTGGTCGAGGACCAGCAAGGCGCTCGCGCCCAAGGTGAAGCCGACGATCACCGAGTGCGAGATGTAGCGGGTCAGGTCGCCGAGACGCAGCAGCGTGATCGCCAACTGAATGCTGCCGACCATCAAGGCCAGCAGCACCGCGGCCTGGATACGCTGGCCGGGGTCGACCACCGCGATCGCGCTGAGGACCGCGATCGAGATGGCATTGGTTGGGCCGTTGATCAGCTGGCGCGAGGAATCGAACACCGCGCCGACGGCAGTCATGACAATGGCGGTGTAGAGGCCGTATTGCGCCGGCAGCCCGGCGACGATGGCGTAGGCCATCGCTTGCGGCACCGCGACGGCGGCGACAGTCAGGCCGGCGATCACGTCGCCGCGCGCCTCGTGCCAGCCGTAGCGTCGCAGCGAATCGACTGCAGGCACGACCTGGTACAGCCAGGCTCGCGAGCGCGAGATTGCCGGCTTCGATAGTTGCCCCGCTCGGCTCATGCGAACCCGTCCCCGTAGCCCATTCCCATCCAGCGGTCGAGTTGATTTTCAGCCGCGCTCCGCCGGGGCCCCGGCTTGCACTCAGGGCCCAACCCCGGTGGTAGTGGCAGGTGCAACAACAGCAGGAGGTAGCATGGAGCCACGCGGAAAATCCGGTATGCGCCAGCGGCCGACGGTGCAGTCGTCGGGCGCTGTTTCTCAGGAGCGGCCCCGCGGCGCTGGCAGCTCGCCGGCCAGTCAGAATCCACAGGCCCAAGCCAAGCTTGCCGAACGGCGCCGACGCGGCGCCTGAACCGTTGACGATCGAGCCTGCGCTCAGGCCGCAGGCTCGATCGTCAGCTTGCGACCTTTGAAGCGGATCCCCTTTAGCTTCTTCAGCACCCGCGTCGCCTTGTCCTCGGCGACGTCGACGAAGGTTTGCTGCTCGCGCAGCTCGATCGCGCCGATCTCCTGTCGCTCGAGGTTGGCGAGATTGGCAATTACGCCGACCACGTCACCCGGGCCGACGCCGCTGGTCTTGCCGACGTTCATCACCAAACGGGTCATCCCCGGCTCGTGAGAAACGGGTGAGACCATCTCGCGGCGATGAACCCGCTTGTCGGTGACCCGTGCAGCGCGCGCTCGCGGCCGCCGCGGTTCGTCATCCATCGCCTCGATCTCATCCAAAGTGACCCCGTCGACATCGAGAGCGGCAGGTTCTTCCATACGGGCCCGCCGTTTCGGCACGGCACTTTCCCGCCGCGGCTTGGCGGGAGCCGCATCGCTCTCGAAGCGGTCCCGGGCACGAGGCGCAGCGAGCCGAGCCGGGGCACGCGCCGGACGCTCCTCCTGGCGGACCGGCTCGACTTCGCGAGCCACTTCGCGGGAGAGCAGGTCGATCAAGGCATTGGCGATCTCGGTCGCTGCGTAGCCTTGCTCGAGCAACTGCTCGATCATGCCGTCGTGGCTCTGGTATTCGCCCTTTTGCAGCGTGGTGCGGAGCTTCTCGAAGAACTCGCTGGTACGCTTCTGCTCGACCTGCTCGGCGGAAGGGACCCGCTCGCGACGAATGCGAGTCTTGGTGAAGCGCGCGATCTGTTCGATGCGATAGATTTCGCGACCGGCGACGAAGGTGATCGCCCGTCCGCTGCGGCCGGCGCGACCGGTGCGGCCGATGCGGTGGACGTAGTCCTCGGCGTCATTGGGCAGATCGTAATTGAAGACCACTTCGATGTCCTCGACGTCGAGACCGCGGGCGGCGACGTCGGTCGCCACCAGGAAATCGACGGCGCGGCGGCGGAACTTGGCCATCACCCGCTCGCGGGTCGCCTGTGAAATACCGCCGTGCAGCTTGTCGCAGCTGTAGCCGCGGGCGCTGAGATGGTCGGCGAGGTCGTCGACCATGATCTTGGTGGCGCAGAAGATCAGCGCGTAGTTGATGTCCTGCAGATCGATCAGGCGGCAGAGCACCTCGATCTTCGAGCGGCGGTCGACCTCGTAATAGACCTGATCGATCGCCGGCACCGTCAGCTGACTCGCCTGAATGCGAACGTTGACCGGCGAGCGGCCGTAGCGCTTGATCAGCTGTTGGATCGCCGGCGGCATGGTTGCCGAGAAGAACACCGTCTGTCGTTCGGCGGGTGCCTTTTGCAGGATCGCTTCGATGTCGTCGCGAAAGCCCATGTCGAGCATCCGATCGGCTTCGTCGAGCACCACCATCTTGAGTTGATCGAGTCGCAGCGAGCCGCGCTCGAGGTGATCGATCAATCGGCCCGGAGTGCCGATGACGATGTGCGCTCCTTCACGCAGGCCACGCAACTGGCGATCGTAGGCCGAGCCGCCGTAGATCGGCAGCTCGCGCAAGCCCTTCTTGAAGAAGGCGAGCTTGGCGATCTCTTCGGCGACCTGCACGGCGAGCTCGCGCGTCGGGCAGAGAATCAGCACCTGGGTCGAGCGCTGGGTCGGGTCGGCCAGCTGCACCGCGGGGATGCCGAAGGCCGCGGTTTTTCCCGAACCGGTCTGCGAAAGGCCGACGATGTCGGCGCCGCCGAGCAGTTGTGGAATGGTTTCGGCCTGAATGGGAGAGGCCTCTTCGTAGCCGATTTTGGCGACGGCCTTGAGCAGCTCGGGAGCGAGACCGAGCTCGGCAAACGGTTTCTTCTGCATGCCGCCATGTAGCTGCCGCACCGCTACCTAGGCAATCGATTGCGGCAGTTTCCCCAGCTCCCGCCGGGTAATAATGGGGATTATCCCGTTAAACGTTAGTCCCGGTTTCCGCTTTGAGCCGCGATGTAGGAAGGTTGGCCACAACTCTACTCGCGTTGGTAGCGATCGCCGGAGCCCGCGGGGCGCGGTCACCGGCGCAGGTGCTGGTATACTTTCTGCTCACTTCCAGTTGCAGCTCTGCGCACCGCATGGGTGCGCCAGGTTTTCCATCAAGGAGGCAAATGATGGCAATGCAGCAACCGGAACAAACGACCCGGTACAGAGGCAACACCCAACGCTCGGCGCCGCAGGCTGGCGGCGGCATCCGCAGGCGCCAGCGCGGAGCGCGAGCGACGCGCCCGAATGCGACACTGACTCGCGCCCTCGGTTGGTTCAGCTTGGGGCTCGGACTGAGCGAAATTGCGGCGCATCAACGTCTGGCAAAGATGATCGGCGTCTCCGACCATAGCCGCGTGTTTCCATTGCTCGGGGCCCGCGAAATCGTCAGCGGGCTCGGTATCCTCGCCAACCGCCGGCCGGTTGCCAGCGTGCGCTCGCGCGTCGCCGGTGATGTAATCGACCTCGCCCTGCTGGCGCTGGCAATGAACTCTCCGGGCGTGCGGCGCAATCGTCTGGCGGCAGCGACCGCGGGCGTCGTCGGAGTGACCTTGCTCGACTACTTCCAGAGCCGCCGCTTGGCAGCGGCGGATGGCACCGATCCGACGGTCCTTCCGAAAGATGAGGCGATCCGCGTCGAGAAGAGCATCACCGTCAATCGGCCGGTCGAGGAGTGCTACCGCTTCTGGCGCGATTTCCAGAATCTGCCGCGCTTCATGAACCATCTCGAGTCGGTGACCGTCATCGATGCCCAGCGCTCCCATTGGGTCGCCAAGGGGCCGGCGGGCACCACCGTCGAGTGGGACGCCGAACTGATCAACGATGTCCCCAACGAGGTGATCGCCTGGCGCTCGTTGGATAACGCTCAGGTCGAGAGCACCGGCGCCGTGCGCTTCGAGCCGGCCCGCGGCGGACGGGGAACCGTGGTGCAGCTGAAGATGCACTACCGGCCGCCGGGCGGGAGCGTCGGAGCGATGGTGGCGAAGCTCTTCGGCGAAGAGCCGGAGCAGCAAGTCAGTGAAGACTTCCGCCGATTCAAGCAGGTGATGGAGACCGGAGAGATCGCTACCACCACCGGTCAACCCCACGGCCACCAACCGAAGGCTGCCTTGCGTAGTCTCAAGGGTGCCTAGCGGCACGGGCGAGCGAAGGAGGAGATTCGATGAGAGCAGCATGTTGGTATGGCAAGCGTGACGTCCGCGTCGAGCAGGTTCCGGATCCCGAGATTTTGAATCCCCGCGATGCGATCGTGCGGATCACCGCGACGGCGATCTGTGGCTCGGACCTGCACCTGTACAACGGCTTCATCCCGTCGCTCGAGGCCGGCGACATCCTCGGTCACGAGTTCATGGGAGAGATCGTCGAAGTCGGCAGCGCGGTCAAGAATCTGAAAGTCGGCGATCGGGTCGTGGTGCCGTTTCCGATCGCCTGCGGCAACTGTCTGCCGTGCGCGGACGGGCTGTTCTCGCTGTGCGAGAACTCGAACCCGAATGCCTGGATGGCAGAGAAGATGTGGGGCCACTCGCCCTGTGGAATCTTCGGCTACTCGCACATGCTCGGCGGTTATGCCGGCGGGCAAGCCGAGTACGCGCGGGTTCCTTACGCCGATGTCGGGCCGATCAAAGTCCCTCCTCATCTGACCGACGAGCAGGTGCTGTTTCTCTCGGATATCCTGCCGACGGGCTGGATGGGCGCGGAGAACTGCGACATCGAGCCGGAGGACACTGTCGCGGTTTGGGGCTGCGGTCCGGTCGGTCAATTCGCCATCAAGAGTGCCTTCATGCTCGGCGCGGGGAAGGTGATCGCGATCGATCGTTTCCCGGAACGCTTGGAGATGGCGAACCAAGCGGCCGGCGCCGAGACGATCAATTACGACGAGGTCGACGTCTATGAGGCGTTGCTGGAGATGACCGGCGGCCGAGGGCCGGACAGCTGCATCGACGCGGTCGGAATGGAAGGGCACGCTCCCGGGCTGATCGGCGCCTACGACCGGGTCAAACAGGCGACGATGATGGAGAGCGACCGCCCGCACGCCTTGCGGCAAGCGATTCTCGCCTGTCGCAGTGGCGGAACGGTCTCGGTACCCGGCGTGTACGGCGGTTTTCTCGACAAGATTCCGTTCGGCTCATTCGTCAACAAGGCGCTGACGTTAAAGGCGGGCCAGACGCACGTGCAGCGTTACATGCCGCAGCTGCTCGAACGCATCGAGAAGGGTGAGCTCGATCCGACCTTCGTCATCACCCATCGAATGAAGCTCGAAGATGCGCCGCAAGGCTACGACATGTTCGTCCACAAGCAGGACGACTGCGTCAAGATTGTGATGACTCCTTGAAGAGGCTTGAGGGCCTGAAGCTTGAAGGTTTGGCGCCTCAACGGGCCCAAGCCCCTCAAGCCTTCAAGCCCGCAATCCCTTCTTATTGTCCTGTCGCAGTGAGCTTGCCTTCCTGGTTACGGCTGGGGACCGCGTAGACCGCCTCGAGGCAGGTGTCGCGATCGTTGACCAGCTGGGCGCGCAAGGGCAGGGCGCCGTACGGCGGCGGGATCAAGGTGGTCAAGGTGCCGAGCTTGTTGCTCGCCACCATCGACGCCTTGGCCTTGCCGGGACCGCCCAGTGCAATCTTGATGCTCTTGATACCTTCGCGGGACTGTTCCTTGTCCTTATAGGTGTAGCGCAGACCCTTCTCGACCCAGTTGGCACCCGCCGGCACGGTAGCGCTGTAAAGCAGTGTCTCGTCGGCATCGTACAGGCAGAAGGCGTAGCGGGTGTCACCGGTCGCCGGCTTCCCGGCATCGCTGTTGCCCAGATTCTCGCCCTTGCTCCATTTCCAAACGATCTTGTTGCTCGTCGGC
>DASPMH010000261.1:0-4967 GCA_035627175.1 Terriglobales bacterium
CTCGGGGGCGCGTGCGGCGAGCTCGGCCGCAATCCATCCACCCAGAGATACGCCGACGATGTCGACCGAGTCCCAGCCCTTGGCATCGAGATAGGCGAGATAGTGGTAGGCGTAGTCCTCGACGGAGCGAATCTCCTCGATCCCGTCGCTGCTGAGGAAGCCCGGATGCGCGGGGGCGTGCACCTCGAAGTTGTCGGCGAGCCCGCTGAGATGTGGCAGCCACAGCAGCTCGCCGGCGGCGCTGTGCAGATAGAGCAAGGGTTTGCCGCTGCCGCCGCGCAGCTCGAGAATCTTGCGGCCGAGCACTTCGATGTCGGTGGTGGTCGTCTCCATACTCAGGCGGCCTCGGGGAAGGGGATCGCCGCCGGCATCGGCTCGATGATCGGCGGGAGCTCGCGGTCGACCAGCGGCCGCACCGCTTCGGCGTAGCGGCGGGCATTCTCCATGGCGCGCTCGTGCGGCATGTCGCCGAACTGGAACAGGCCGAGGAGATTGCCGCAGCCGATGTCCTTGGCGTGCTCGACCAGTTTCTGCGCCACGGTCTCGGGGCTACCGACCAGGGCAAAGCAGCCGCGTTCGACGTCGTCCCAGGTCTCGCAGCTGTTGATGAAGGTCTTGCCGTCGGCGAGCGCTCTGATCACCCGCAGGGCGGAGCGCGTCGAGGTGTAGCCGGGCGGTGACAATGTCAGACCGGGGATTAGCTTTTTCTGGAAGTACCAGAAGTGTGACTCGAACTCCTCGCGTGCCTTGGCGTCGGTCTCGGCGACGTAGATCGGCAGCAGCAGACCCATCTGCTCGGGATGGGCGCGGTAACCCTCTTTCTCGCAGATCTCGCGGAACATCGCGTAGTTCTTTTTGAAGAAGTCGATGCGGAAGTAGGGGATACCCATGTAGGCGTAGCGGCGCTTGGCGACGAATTCCATCGTCTCGATCGAGCCCGCGCCCGGAATCCAGATCGGCGGGTGAGGCTTCTGCAGAGGCTTCGGCCAGCAGTTGACGTAACGCAGCTTGAAGTGCTCCCCGTAGAATTCGAAGGGGCCGGGCTGGGTCCAAGCCCGCATGATGATCTCGTGGGCTTCGGCGAAGCGAGTGCGTGCCTCGGCGGGATTGATCGAAAACGAGAAGTACTCCGGCCCGCCGCCGATCACCTGGCCCGAAATGATGCGGCCGCCAGAGATGACGTCGAGCATGGCGATCTCTTCGGCGACGCGGGTCGGCGGGTTGTAGAGGGGCAGGGCGTTGCCGACGACGGCGATCTTGATGCGCTTGGTGCGCATCGCCAGCATCGCCGCGATGATGTTGGGCGAGGGCATCAGGCCGTAGGCGTTCTGATGATGCTCGTTGACGCAGACCCCGTCGAAGCCGAGCTCCTCGGCGGCAGTGAGCTCGTCGAGGTATTCGTTGTAGTACTGGTGTCCCTTGGCGGGATCGAAGAGATCGTTGGGGATCCACACCCAAGCCGACTGATGGTGCTTCTCGAAGTCGGCAGGCAGATCGCGGTACGGCATCAGGTGGAAGAGAAAGTGCTTCATCATCCGCTCCTCTGGCTGCGTCGTCGCGCCATAGTACACGTGCGCAACCCGGACGCCAGTGGTCGGGGACGCGCGTCCGTCGCAAGGCGCTGGCGTGTTTGCTATGGCAGCGGCGCAGGAGGCTTGCCGATGATTGATGGATTTCGCGCTACCGAGCTGAGCCACGGCGGCCAGACCCGAACCGTCTACCGCCGCGGCACCGGTCCGGGTGTGGTGATCATGCACGAGATCCCCGGCATCTACCCGGCGGTGATTCGCTTCGCCGAAACGATTGCGGACGCGGGCTTTTCGGTTGCGCTGCCTCACCTCTTCGGGGAGGTCGGGCGGCCGCTGTCACAGCCGTACATCGGAGCAGAGATGGCACGCGCCTGTGTCAGCCGTGAGTTCAAAGTGCTCGCGGCGCATCAGGCGAGCCCGATCACCGAGTGGCTGCGCGGCCTCGCTCGGGCGATTCATGCCGAGATCGGTGGCAGAGGGGTCGGCGCGATCGGCATGTGCCTGACCGGCAACTTCGCGCTGGCGTTGATGGTCGATCCGTTTCTGATGGCTCCGGTGTTGTCGCAGCCGTCGCTGCCGTTTCCCATCGGTGCGGAACGGCGTGCCGGGTTGCACGTCTCGCCGCAGCAGCTCGAGCAGATCAAGCAGCGCACCACGGCGGGCTGCCGGGTGCTGGGGTTGCGCTTCACGCACGATGCGCTCTGCCCGGGCGAGCGCTTCACGACGCTGCGCCGCGAGCTCGGTCAGGCCTTCGAGGGCATCGAGATCGATTCTGGCCCCGGCAACGCCCACGGCATTCCACGCTCGGCTCACAGCGTAGTCACCAAGGACCTGGTCGACCGCGAAGGCCACCCGACCAAGCAGGCCCTCGACCGGCTGATCGCCTTCCTCCGCGAGCAGCTGCTGTAGGCTGGAGGAATGTAGCTGCCGCCGGCGACCGGATGGCTCTAGTCCAGTGGGGCGACGGCGGAGGAGATGTTGATGATGACGTCCTTCTGCGGACCTGCTTCCTTGACCTCTTGGCTCTCCGGGTGCTTGCGCTTGGTGCAGCGGGCCTCGCAGACGGTGACCTGCAGCTGCAGCGATTCCCAACAGCGCTGTTTCCACTCGACGCAGTGCTTGTCGGGATTGCCCGCGGGGGCCTGCTGCGTCAGCTGAGCCTCGCCGGTCGCGGTCATGGCTACCGGCCGGCCGTTGACCGTCTCCATCGCGAACTTGACGAACTCTTTGCCCTCGAGAAAGCCGAAGAGGATGCCGCCGGAGTTGAAATAGTGAATCGAGTTCTTGCCGTCGCCGAGGCGGCTGAGGTCGACAGTGGTAGAGACCGTCGCCGCCAGCGCGGGCATCGCAATGGCAATGGCGGTGACAAGATACAGCGCCGAACGACTTCGCATCGAACCTCCTAGAAGCAGAGCCCCGACTTTCCACACGGGTCCTCTTCGGTCAACGCGAATGAGCACGACGTGTCTTCCCGATCAATCGAGATCGATCGCGGCGGCTAGCAGCTCGCGGGTGTACGGATGGCGCGGTGCTCCGAAGATGTCGTCGGCGTGCCCCTGCTCGACGATGCGCCCGTGGCGCATTACCAGCACCGCGTGGCTCATCGCCCGCACCACCCGCAAATCGTGGCTGATGAACAGGTAGGACACCTGCCGGCGCTGCTGTAGCCGCCGCAACAGCTCGATGATCTGTGCCTGCACCGAGACGTCGAGGGCGGAGGTCGGCTCGTCGAGTACCACCATCTTGGGCGCGAGGATCATCGCGCGGGCGATCGAGATGCGCTGGCGCTGTCCGCCGGAAAATTCGTGGGGATAGCGATGGCGGGTGTCCGGATCGAGCTCGACCTCGTCGAGCGCGGCGATGATGCGCCGCTCGCGTTCTTCCTGGTTGGCGACCAGGCCGTGCACCTGCAGACCCTCGGCAAGGATCTGAGCGACGGAGAGTCGCGGGCTGAGCGAGCTGAATGGGTCTTGGAACACCATCTGCAACTCGCGCCGCAGCGGACGCATCGCCCGCCGCCCGAGATCCTGGAGATCCTTGCCGTGCAGCTCGATCCGTCCCTGGCTGTCGACCAGACGCAGCAACGCCAAGCCCAGAGTCGTCTTACCCGAGCCACTCTCGCCGACTACGCCGATGGTCATGCCCTGGTGAACCGTCAGGCTGACGTCCTGGACGGCGCGGACATGATCGACGACCCGCCGCAGCACGCCCTTCTTGATCGGATAGTGAACCGAAAGGTGTTCGCAGCTCAGCACCGGCGGCGCGTCGTCGGGAACGGGATCGGGCGCGCCACCCGGTTGCGCCGCCAGCAATTTTTGCGTGTAGGAATGCGACGGCTGCGACAGCACTTGCTCGACGTTGCCGCTCTCGACGATCTCCCCGGCCCGCAGGATGCAAACCCGATCGGCGATCTTGCGGACGATCTGCAGGTCATGGGTGATCAACAGAATCGCCATGCCGAGGCGTTGCTGTAGGTCGACCAGGAGATGCAGCAGCTGAGCTTGGATGGTGACGTCGACGGCGGTCGTCGGCTCGTCGGCAATCAAAATGTCGGGCTCGTTCGCCAGCGCCATCGCAATCATCACCCGCTGGCGTTGGCCCCCGGAAAGCTCGTGGGGATACGATTGCAGGCGTTGCTTGGGATGGTCGAGGCCGACCAACTCCAGCAGCTCGACAGTGCGAGCCCGCGCCTCGGCTGCATTCATGCCGCGGTGCAGCCGCAGGGTCTCGCCGATCTGCCGTTCGAGCACGTGCAGCGGGTTGAGCGAGGTCATCGGCTCCTGGAACACCATGCCGATGCGATCGCCACGCACGGCCCGCAAGCGATCGGCAGTGGCGCCGACGATCTCCTGCCCTTGCAGGCGGATGCTGCCGGTAGGGTGCCAAGCGTGCGGGTACGGCAGCAACTGCAGGATCGACAGGGCGGTCACAGTCTTGCCGGAGCCGCTCTCGCCGACCAGCGCCAGGGTTTCACCTCGATCGAGACTGAGAGAGACACCGCGGACTGCTTCGACCGCGCCGGCACCGCGGCCGAAGCGCACCGATAGGTTGCGGATCGACAGCAGGTGCGCCGTGCCGACACGCCGCGAGCGACTCTCGACGGTCGCCGGCTGCGGTTCGGGCTCCGCTGCAGGCGAGGCAGACTCTCTATGGCGCGCCCGACTGACGGCGGCCGGCGCCGGCTGATCGCGCGGATGAAGCTCCGCCGCCACCGGCTCGCCGACACCTTCGGCGCGAAACACCTTGCGCGGGTCGAGCGCGTCGCGCACCGCCTCGCCGACGAACACCAGTAAGCTCAGCATCAGTGCGATCACCGAGAAGCCGGTGAACGCGAGCCACGGTGCCTGGAGGTTGTCCTTGCCTTGTTTGAGCAGCTCACCGAGCGACGGTGAGCCCGCCGGCAAGCCGAAGCCGAGAAAATCGAGCGAGGTCATCGGC
>DASPMH010000262.1:0-2594 GCA_035627175.1 Terriglobales bacterium
GCAGGAAGCGGGAGCGACCTGTGACCTGGAGCTCGCCTTCACCATCGCCGATGGCCTCGAGTACGTCCGCGCCGCCCTGTCGAAGGGGCTCGATATCGATGCCTTCGCCGGCCGCCTGTCGTTCTTCTTCGCCATCGGAATGAACTTCTATATGGAGGTCGCCAAGCTGCGCGCGGCGCGGCTGTTGTGGTCGACACTGGTGCAGCAGCACTTTCAGCCCAAGAAGGCGGCGTCGTTGATGTTGCGCACGCACTGCCAGACTTCGGGAGCGAGCCTGACGGAGCAGGATCCGTTCAACAACGTCATCCGCACCACCATCGAGGCGATGGCGGCGGTGATGGGCGGTACCCAGAGCCTGCACACCAACTCCTTCGACGAAGCGATCGCCTTGCCGACCGATGCCTCGGCGCGGATCGCCCGCAATACTCAGCTGATTCTGCAATTGGAGAGCGGCATCCCCAAGGTGATCGATCCCTGGGGCGGATCGTTCTTCATGGAATCGCTGACTGATGCGCTAGCGCGCAAAGCGCTGATTATCATCGAGGAAGTGGAGAAGCTCGGCGGCATGACTCGGGCGATCGAGGCCGGAATGCCGAAGCTCCGCATCGAAGAGACGGCGGCGCGCCGTCAGGCGCGCGTCGATCGCGGCGAGGACGTGATCGTCGGAGTGAACAAGTACCGCCTCGAGAACGAGCCGCAGATCGACATTCGCGAGATCGACAACAGTGCGGTGCGCCTGGCACAGATCGCACGGCTCGAAAAGATTCGCGCCAGCCGGGATCGGGCCCGCGTCGAGTCGACTTTGGCGGCTCTCACCTCGGCGGCGGAAAGTGGCGACGGCAATCTGCTCGAGCTGGCGATCGATGCGGCGCGAGCCCGCGCCACCGTCGGGGAGATTTCCGAAGCCCTCGAGAAAGTATGGGGCCGCTATCATGCGCAGGTTCGATCGATCTCCGGCGTGTACGGCGGTCAGTTCGGCGACGACGCCGAGTGGCAAGCGCTGCAAGGTCAGGTGCAAGCTTTTGCCGATCACCACGGCCGCCGGCCGCGTTTGCTGGTAGCCAAGATCGGCCAGGACGGACATGATCGCGGCGCCAAGGTGATCGCCACCGCCTTTGCGGATCTCGGCTTCGACGTCGATGTCGGCACGCTGTTCCAGACGCCCGAAGAAGTGGCGCGCCAGGCGGTCGAGAATGACGTTCACGTGGTCGGCGTGTCGACGCAGTCGGGCGGGCACAAGACCTTGGTACCGCAGCTGATCGACGAGCTCCGCAAGATGGGCGCAGGCGACATCGTCGTCACCGTCGGTGGCATCATCCCGGCACAGGATTACGACTTTCTCACCCGTGCCGGAGTGCAGGCGATCTTCGGCCCGGGCACCAAGATTCCCGAGGCTGCGCGCCGGTTGATCGCGGTCGTCGAACGCGCCGCCGGCAGCGCCAGCGAGATGGCGGCGAATGCCTGAGCCAGCTCGCGAGCAAGCCGTGCTCGCGAGCTCGGTTCTTCGCGACAGATGAGCTCGCCAGCCGCCCCGAGCCCAACGGCGACCTTGGCCGAGCGGGTCCGACGCGGAGAGCGGCGTGCCCTCGCCAAAGCGATCACTTTGGTCGAGAGCACCCGGCGCGATCATCAGGACCAGGCCCAGCGGCTGTTGGAATCGCTACTGCCGTATACCGGCGCCGCGGTGCGCATCGGCATCAGCGGCGTTCCCGGTGCAGGGAAGAGCACCTTCATCGAAGCCTTCGGTTTGTATCTGCTGGCGCAGGGCAAACGGGTGGCAGTGCTCGCGGTCGACCCGTCGAGCGCTCGCTCCGGAGGAAGCATCCTCGGCGACAAGACGCGCATGGCGCAGCTGTCGATTCAGCCGGCGGCGTTCATCCGCCCGAGCCCGTCGGGAGGATCGCTCGGCGGTGTCGCGCGCCGCACTCGCGAGTCGATGTTGTTGTGCGAGGCAGCCGGCTACGACGTCGTCATTGTCGAGACTGTCGGCGTCGGACAATCTGAATTCACCGTCGCCTCGATGGTCGACTTCTTTCTGGTGCTGATGCTCGCCGGTGCCGGCGACGAGCTGCAAGGGATCAAGAAAGGCATCATGGAGATTGCCGATGCACTGGCGATCAACAAGGCCGACGGCGCCAATGTCGAGCGCGCCACCCAGGCAGCGGCGGAATACCGCAGTGCGCTGCGCTTGTTCCGGCCGACGAGCAGCCACTGGCAGCCACCGGTAATCACCGTCAGCGCGATGGAAGGGCGCGGCATGGACGAAGCCTGGCAGGTGGCATTGCGACACCGCGCAGCGATGCAGGGCTCAGGCGAGCTGGCGCGCAAGCGGGCCCACCAGCAGACGGCGTGGTTCTGGTCGATGATCGACGATGGCCTGAAGCGTCACTTCCTGGCGCGCCCCGATGTCGATGCAACGCTGCCGCAGGTGCTCGACGCGGTAGAGCGCGGCAAACTGCCCCCCGCCGCCGCCGCCGAGCGTTTACTGAAGTTGCTCGACGCCCCAGGCTGATCGCCGGGATGTAGCTGCCGTCGGTAGACGACGGCTTGGTACTCCGAGCCGCCCCCCGCTAGCGACCCGCCGCGCTCTGCCG
>DASPMH010000263.1:0-8682 GCA_035627175.1 Terriglobales bacterium
GCGGTCCGATCCTGCAGAACCCCGTCGGCGGGCGAAATACCATGACCGTGTTGTGGTGGACCGATGTCGCCGGCGACAGCACCGTCGAGTACGGCACCACTACCAGCCTCGGCTCGTCGGCCAACGTCGCCCAGGCGGCGAGCTGTGAAGTTGGTGCGGCCGGGACTTGTCACCGCATCGATCTGACCGGTCTGCTGCCCGGCACGCGCTACTACTACCAGCTGCGCACCAACGGCGCGGTCGTCCAGGCGACGTCGCCGTCGATCTACTTCACCACCAGCAAACTCTCGAGCGATACCAGCACCCTCAGCTTCGCCGTCGTCGGCGACTTCGGCCAAGGAACCTCGCAAGAACAACAGATCGCCAATCGCATCGATGCCGACGATGCACCGCTGCTGTTTACCGTCGGCGACAACGCCTATCAGAACGGCTCGCAGACCGACTGGGACGTTCGCGTGCTCGCCTACTATGCCTCGCCGCTCAAACGGATGGTGTTCCTGCCGACCCTCGGCAACCACGATCTCGGCAGCAACTCCAACGGCGGCGCCAACTGGGCGAGCAGCGCCGAGATCCTGATGCTCGCCTTGCCGACGATGGCGCCGGAGCCAGAGCGCTACTTCGCCTACGAGAGTGGCGATGCGCTGTTCCTGTCTCTCGACAGCGACGACTGTAACGACGGCACCTGCAACGCGACCCAGATCAATTGGATCGACAACACCCTCGCCGCCAGCGACCACAAGTGGAAGTTCGTCTTCCTCCACCATGCACCCTACTCCTGCGCCAACGGCCTCGCCTCGTTCGGCAGCGACTCGCGGGTCAAGAATGCCTGGGGCCCGCTGTTCGAGAAGTACCGCGTCGATGTCGTCTTCACCGGCCACGACCATCTCTACGAGCGCACCCGCTTCATCGATGACTTCCGCGCCACCGGCGGCTCCGGCAGCGACGGCCTCGGCACCTACTACGTCCTTACCGGCGGCGGCGGTGCGAGCCTCGACGACAACGCCAGCGCCGACGGCGGCGGGCCCTATCGCCAGCCGCTGTTCGGCTCGAAAACCTACTGCCCCTTTCTCGCCAACAACTGCCCCGGCGGTCCGGGTGGCGGCTACTGCAGCCTCGACGTCTATCAGTACGCGCGCGCCGAGATCGTCGACAATCAGGTGCTGACCGTCGAGGCGGTCAATACCGGCGGCAACGTCTTCGACACTCTGGTGATCGACAAAGCGCCGACGCCGACCGCGACACCGACGCACACCGTCACCAGAACCCCGACCCAGACGCCGACACTCTCGCCGAATCCCACCGACACGGTCACGGCGACGCCTTCGGTCACGCCGACCGAAACTGCGACAGTGTTGCCGAGCGAAACGCCGACGGAGACGCCGACGCAAACCTGGACGTCCTCGCCGACCGCGACCTTCAGCGCGACCTTCACGATCACTGCGACGACGACCGACACCCCGACGATCACCGTCACGCCGACGAGCACCCCGACGCGCACTCCGACCGACACCGCGACACCGCTGCCGACCTCGACACCGACGATCACGCCGACGCCGACGATGACTCCCACCAATACCCCGACGATCACCCCGACCCGCACCGCGACTCGCACCTGGACCTCGTCGCGGACCGCGACTGCGACGCGCACCCCGACGCCGACGCCCTCCGACACGCCGAGCCCGACGGATACTGCAACGGCTACCGCGACGCTGACGCCGACTGCGACCGACACGGCGACGCTGACGCCGACGCGGACGCCGACCTACACCCCGAGCCTCACTCCTTCCGTCACCCTGACTCCCTCGCCTTCCCCTACTGCGACGCCGACGCCGCTGTGTGCGGAAGTTCCGCGCCTCGATTGCGAAGCGCCGATCGCGGCAGGCAAGAGCACCCTCAAGCTCCGCAACAAGTCATCCCTGGTCGGCGATCAGCTGGTGTGGAAGTGGGGCGGCACCGTCGGCTCGCAGTATCTCGGCACACCCAATCAGACGGCTCATGCCTTGTGTCTCTACGACGAGCGCGACGGCGACTTCGTGCTGACCACCGCGCTGGTGCTACCGGCGGGGGCGAGCTGCGGCGGTGAGCCATGCTGGAGTCAGAGCAACCGCGGCACCTACAGCTACCGCGACCGCTCCGGCGGAGAGACCGGCCTGCGCGCCCTCAAGATCCATCCGGCCAGTCATGGCAAGGGCAAGATCAATCTCAAGGTCAAAGGGCCGCAGCTGGAGTTGCCGCTGGCGAGCGATTTCGCGCTGTTCTCGCAGGCGACACGGGTGGTCGCCCAGTTGGTCACCGACCGTGGCGGCTGTTGGTCGGCGAGCTATGCCGCACCCGCGAGTCGCAATACCGCGGTGCTGTTCATGGACCGCAGCGAGTAGACCGTCCGCGTCTGTCCGCGTGAAAGTCTGCTGCTCGACAACTCTCAGAAATCCCCGCGCCTGCGGCGCTGCCCCCTTTGGGAAATTTGGGAAAGGGGGCGGGGCCTACTCGATCTTGTCACCGCAGGTGGCGCCGCACTGAGTACAGACGTACTCGTACTTGTCGCCCTGGGGCAGGACCAGCAGCAGTCGCTTGCGGACCGGCTGCGCTACCCGGCAGGTCGGACAGAACAGCAAGCTCGCTTCCAAGCTGTCGTAGGCATCGCGTTGCGGGTGGCGCGGCACGGTGCCGGCAGATATAACAAGCCTCCCCGTCGCTCAACATGCCTCGCGTCTACATCGAAACTTATGGCTGTCAGATGAATGTCGCCGACAGCGAGATCCTGATCGGCCATCTCGGCCGCAGCGGCTACCAGCGCACCGACGACCCGGCGGCCGCCGACGTTCTTTTGATCAACACCTGCGCCATACGCGAGCACGCCGAGGAACGGGTCATCGGCCGGCTCGGTACGCTGGCGCAATTCAAGACGCTGCGGCCCGCTGTCCAACTCGGCATCGCCGGCTGCATGGCGCAACACGTCCGCGACAAACTGCTCGACCGCCTGCCCTGGGTCGACTTCGTCGTCGGCCCCGACGCTTACCGCCGCTTGCCGCAGCTGCTGCTCGAGGGTGGCGAAAACAAGCTGATCGATGTCCGCCTCGACAAAGACGAGACCTACGCCGACCTCGAGCCCGAACGCGCCGCCGGCGTACGGGGCTGGGTCACCGTCATGCGGGGCTGCGACAAGTTCTGCACCTTCTGCATCGTGCCCTATGTGCGCGGCCGCGAGCGCAGCCTGCCCGCGGATGCGATCCTGAGCCAGATCGAGACGCTGGTCGCCGGCGGCGCGCGCGAGGTGGTGCTGCTCGGGCAGACCGTCAATGCCTATCGCGACGGCCATGTCGATTTCGCCGAGCTGCTGCGGCGAACGAACGCCATCGCCGGCCTGCGGCGTATCCGCTTCACCTCGCCCCATCCCGCCGACATCAGCGACGCCGTGATCGAGGCGATGGCGAGCTGCGACAAAGTCTGCCCGCAGCTACATCTTCCGGTGCAATCGGGATCGAACCGGGTCTTGCAACGAATGGAACGCGGCTACACCGTCGAGCACTATCTCGAGTTGGTCGACAAGCTGCGCGGCGCGATCCCCGAGCTCGCGCTGTCGACCGACATCATCGTCGGCTTTCCCGGCGAAGAGGCCGAAGACTTCGCCGCGACCGAAGCGCTGATGCAGCGCGTCGCCTACGACAGCGCCTTCATGTTCAAGTACTCGGCGCGCAGCCATACCAAGGCGGGCAAATGGCCGGAGACGGTGAGCGAAGAGGAGAAGACGCGGCGGCTGCAGGCGATCATCGCCATACAGAACCAGCACTCGCAGCAGCTCTACCGCCGCGCGATCGACACCACGGTCGAGGTGCTGGTCGAAGGACCGGCGCGCCGGCCCGAAGGCTGGTGGATGGGCAAGTCGCCGCAGTTCAAGACGGTGATTTTTGCGGGCAACGGGCTTGTCGCCGGCGAGCTGGTGCCGGTGCGGATCACCGATGCGACGCAGCAGACGTTGATCGGGATCGCGGGTGGGGGTGAGCGCGGCCCCCTTTGAGAAGGGGGCAGTTGGTCTGGAGAGGTTGCCCTGGGGAGGGGCGGTTACTCTTCGGCGGGAACCGGCCGGCCGTCGACGCGCAGCTTGAGCTCTTTGCCCACCTTGAAGAAGGGCACGCGCTTGGCGTTGACGTATACCGGCCTGCCGGTCTTGGGATTGCGACCTTCGCGGGAACGGCGATGCTTGACGACGAAGCTGCCGAACCCGCGAATCTCGATGCGACCGTCCTCGCGGAGGGTGTCCGCCATGCTGTGGAAGACAGCGTTGACCATCACCTCGGCCTCACGGCGCGAGTAGCGGGGGTAGCGGCGAACGACTTCTTCGATCAACCCGCGCTTGGTCATGGCGAACCTCCCTTACTCCTTGTCGTCGGACCCGCTGTCGTCGCGGTCGAGGCGCAGCTCCTGGTTGAGGATGTCCTCGAACGAGAAGCGCGCATTCTGACGCTCGCGTTGCAGGTACGACTCCATCTCCTCGCGCTCCTCGGTGCGGCGCAGAGCCTTGATGCTCAGACCGATCTTGCGATCGCGGGGATCGGCCTGGGAGATCTCGGCTTCGATCTCGTCACCGGGATGGAAGTGATCCTGGGGCCGGTCGATGCGCTCGTTGCTGAGCTGCGAGACGTGGATCAGACCCTCAATGCCTTCCTCGAGCTCGACGAAGACGCCGAAGTCGGTGACCGTGGTCACCTTGCCCTTGGCCTTCGACCCCATCGGGTAGCGATCGGAGATCGTCGACCACGGATCGGCGGACATCTGCTTGACGCCGAGCGCGACGCGCTCGTTGTCGACATCGATGTCGAGCACCACCGCTTCGATCGGATCACCCTTCTTGTAGATCTCCGAAGGATGCTTGACCTTGCGGGTCCAGTGCATGTCGGAGATGTGCACCAAGCCGTCGATGCCCTCTTCGATGCCGACGAAGACACCGAAATCGGTGATATGCTTGACGGCGCCCGAGACCTTGCTGCCGATCGGATGGTTGACGCGCAGCATCTCCCAAGGATTGGCACTCGCCTGCTTCAGACCGAGCGAGATGCGGCGGCTCGAGGGATCGACGTCGAGCACGACCACTTCGACATCCTGCTCGGGCTCGACCAGCTTCGAGGGATGGGTGACGCGCTTGGTCCACGACATTTCCGAAACGTGCACCAGACCTTCGATGCCGGGCTCGAGCTCGACGAAGGCGCCGTAGTCGGCGAGGCTGACCACCTTGCCTTGCACGCGCGCACCGATCGGGAAGCGGTCGGCTACCGAAGCCCACGGGTCGGGCATGATCTGCTTCATGCCGAGCGAGACGCGACCGCGCTCGGGGTCGTACTTGAGGACGACAACCTTGACGTGGTCGCCGACATTGACGACGTCCGACGGCTTGGCGACGCGGCCCCACGACATGTCGGTGACGTGCAGCAGGCCGTCGAGGCCGCCGAGGTCGACGAACGCACCGTAGTCGGTGATGTTCTTGACGATGCCTTCGAGGATGATGCCCTCTTCGAGCACCTTGAGCGTCTCTTCGCGCAGCGCCTCGCGCTCGCGCTCGAGCACCGAGCGGCGCGATACCACGACGTTGCCGCGAGCGCGGTTGAACTTGAGGATACAGAAGCGCGCCCGTTGACCGATGTACTTGTCGAGATTGCGCACCGGCCGGATGTCGGCGTGCGAGCCGGGAAGGAACGCGGGAACGCCGACGTCGACCTTCAAGCCGCCCTTGACCTTACCGACGATCGTTCCTTCGATTGCGCCCTCGCGTTGAAAGGCTTCTTCGATCTCACGCCACACCTTGAACTGTTCCGCCTTGGCGCGGGACAGCATCACGGTGCCGTTCTCGCTCTCGGTACCGTCGAAGTAGACGTCGATTTCGTCACCTTCGTGGATGTCGATCGAACCGTCGCGATCGATGAACTCGTGGATGGGAATCTGACCTTCCGATTTGAAACCGATGTCAACCGTAACGTAATCGCGGGACACCAGGACGACGCGACCGTGAACGACCTCGCCGGGCCGAACAGCCTTCATGCTCTGTTCGAACATCGCTCCAAAGTCGTTATCGTTCCCCGCTGCGGGAACGGTCTGCGTTTCAGCCATTGTGGTGATACCCCCTGGGAGTAGTGGAATAGGAATTTCGAAGCCTCATATCGTCCTCAGCTAGGCCTTGCAAGGCCCGATTGGCGCTCGCGAGCTAGCGATAGCAGTTCCTTTACAACGGCATCGATACTGCTCGCGGTAGTGTCGATGATCAGCGCATCTTCGGCGGCGCGCAGCGGCGAATGAGCTCGCGTGCGATCGCGTGTGTCACGCTCTTCGATGTCGCGAGCCATCTTTTCGATGTCTGTTGCGCTCACCGTTCCGTGCAATTCCTGTGCGCGCCGGCGAGCCCGTTCGCCCGCCGACGCATCGAGAAATACTTTCAAGGCGGCATCGGGAAATACCACCGTGCCGATGTCACGACCTTCCATGACCACACCGCCCGCCGCACCCATGGCGCGCTGGCGAGCGACGAGATGGTCGCGTACGGCCGCGACCGTCGAGTAGCGCGAGGCGTGCTGTGCCGCTTCGGCGGTGCGGATCACCTCGGTGAAGTCGCGCTCGCCGGCGAGCACCCGCGGCTTGCCATCGCGATCGACGAAATCGATCTCGGTCTGATCGCAGAGCGCGGCGAGCCGCGCCGCATCGTCGAGGCCGATGCCGCGCTCGGCAGCGAGCACCCCGATGACGCGATACATCGCTCCGGTATCGACGTATCGATAGCCGAGCGCTTGCGCCAGCAAGCGGCTGACCGTGCTCTTACCCGCACCGCCGGGTCCGTCGATCGCAACCACGATCTCGCGACTCATTGGCGCAACCTCGCCAGCTGCTCGAAATAGGTCGGAAACGTTTTGGCGACACATTGCGGCTCGCGGATGACGATGCCCGGCACGCGCAAACCGATCAGGCTGAAGGCCATCGCCAGGCGATGGTCGTCGTAGGTGTCGACCTCGCCGCCGTGCAGCTCGGCGGGCTCGATCTGCCAGCCGTCGTCATGCTCTTTCACCTTGGCACCGAGCTTCTGCAGCTCGGCGGTGACGCTGGCGATGCGCTCGCTCTCTTGCAAGCGCAGGTGGCCGACGTTGCGAATCCTGACCGGAGTGCGGGCGAACGAACCCAGCACCGCCAGTGTCGGCGCGGTGTCGGAGATATCGTTCATGTCGACGTCGATGCCCCGTAGAGCCTCGGCTCCGGCGACGGTCAGCGAGTGCTCGCTGCGACTGACGCGCGCACCCATCCGCTCGAGCACATCGACGAAGCCGATGTCCCCTTGCAGCGATTTTGTTCCGATACCCGTAACTGTCACTTTGCCATTGAGCAGAGCCGCGGCCGCCAGGAAATAATGCGCGCTCGAAGCATCGGCTTCGATCTCGTACACTCCCGGCGCGCGATAGCGTTGGCCGGCAGCGATTTCATAGCGGTGATAGCCCTCGCGCACGACCTGCGCTCCGAAGTGGGCCATGACTCCGATCGTCATGTCGATGTACGGTTTGGCGATCAGTGAGTCAACAACTTCTATCGAAACTTTGCTCTCGGCGTACGGCGCGACCATCAACAAAGCCGAAAGATACTGGCTGCTCTGTTGCCCCGACACCTCGACTCGCCCACCCGGCAGGCCGCGGGCGTACACCGTCACCGGCGGACAGCCGCTCGGACATTCGAGATTGGCGCCGAGCTGTCGCAAGGCCTCGACCAGATCCGCGATCGGCCGCTGGCGCATCCGCGGACTGCCGTCGATGACGTAGCGACCGCGTCCGATACAGACTGCCGCCAAGAGGAAACGCGCCGCGGTGCCGGCATTGCCGGCGAACAGCGATGCCGCTGTAGTGAAAAACAGGCCGCCGCTGCCTTGCACCTCCACCGTCTCGGCATTCTCCGCCCGGATGATCACGCCGAGATCTTGCAGCGCCCGGCGCATGTGACGGGTGTCTTCGCTCGACAGGGCATGCTCGATCCGCGTCGTGCCCTCCGCCAGGGCAGCCAAGAGCAAGGCGCGATTGGTGATGCTCTTCGAGCCCGGGACGCGAATCTCGACGTCCTGCGGCGGACGCGCCAGCGGTTCGATGGCGAGCTTCGGCGGCAAGCTCGGAGGTTGGCTCAGCGGTTGGCTCATCGCGTTCCTCCGGCGGCACGATCGCGATCGGTAGCGCGCTTGGCAGCGCGTGCCTGTTCCAGCCAAGCGAACAAGGCGGCCTGATCGCCGGCCGCGATCAGCGCACGCAGATCTCGTAACGACGCGACGAACTGATCGATCGCCTCGGCGGCCGCGCCGGCGTTGGTGCGAAAGACGTCGCGCCACATTTCCGGCGAGCTCGCCGCGATCCGAGTCAGATCGTGCCAGCTCTGCCCGCCGTGCTGCGCCATGCTCGGATCGGCGGCGGCGAGTGAGCGCATCAGGGCGAAAGAGATCGCATGCGGCAGATGACTGACCCACGCCAGCACCTGGTCGTGGCGCTCGGCATCCATGATCGCGACGCGCATGCCGAGGCGCTCCCACAAACGGCGCACCTTGTCGACTGCCGCGGCTGTCGCGCTCGCCCCCGGGGTGACGATACATTCGCGTCCTGCAAACAAGCCTCGCTCCGCCGCCGCCGCACCTGCTTCTTCCCCGCCGGCGATCGGATGGCCACCGACGAAGGG
>DASPMH010000264.1:0-12541 GCA_035627175.1 Terriglobales bacterium
GCCGGTGGACGATTATGAGAAGCTGGCGGCGGTCCGAGCACGCGACGAGCTGGCTGCCATTACGGCGAGCGCGAGCTGGCGATTGCAGCGCCGCGTGCAGCGCGTATTCAGCCGCGCCCGCGCTGCGCTCCGCGGACGACGGTGGTGACGCAACCAGGCCCCATCATCGGTACAGAAGTCGTTGAGGATCTTGCGCCAGGCATCGAGCAGGTCGACGACGCGATTGCGGACACTACGGCTGCGCTCTTCGCGCTCCTGGGGGTCGTCGATCGGCTGATGCTGAACTCTCCCGAGGAACACCTCGAGCACGCGCCGCTCGAGCTCGGCGCGCGCCGCGGCGATCTGCTCGACACCGCTGGGCGGGGTCGTCGCCGGCAACAAGTGTCTCGCCAGCGCCACCACGGCACCGGCGAGGCCGCGGTCGAGAGCGCGACGAGGCCGGCGGCGCGGCCGAGCTGATCGGGGTCAGCAGGCGCAAGGTGTAGCGCATCATCACGCTGACCCCGGCGCCACAGCGGACTTCGTTGGCGGGATGGCTCAGCCGGCGGTACACCATCGCGAACGCGGCGAGGCCGAGGTAGGCCTCGGTCTTACCGCCGCCGGTGGGGAAGAAGAGCAGATCAACGGTATCGCGATGCGGATCGGCCGGGTCGACGAGCCCAGGCAGGTTCAACAGCACGAAGGCGAGCTGGAAGGCACGCCAGCGGGGCTCCGCGATACGCAGTCGGTGGCACAAGGCGCGGGCTACGGCGCGATTGGCAACGCCGAAGGCGTCGAGCGCATTCTCGGCGAGCACCGCGACGCCGCGCTCGATGCGATTCGCGGCTATGCCGGCCAGACGCAGTAGCTCCTCGGCGGTTTCGCGACGCGCGCCGTGGAGATAGTTGAGCTCGGCGCGGCGATCCGCGATCCAGGCACGGCACTGATCGACCAGCGGCGCCAGGGCTGCGCGAGTGGCGGCGCCATCGGCGAGCGCGCCGATGGTGCGCATCGACAGCTCGACATGTGGGACGGCGACGGTCTCGGTCTTCTCCACTTCGGAGGTAGGAATCCAGGCAGTGCAAATGTCACGGCACCCGTGTTCACTCAGAGTCCACTCGACCGAGACACCGTGGCCGGTGGCGTATTCCGGACGGTCGGCGTAGTGCAGATCGGCGATTTGATCGTCCCAATCTTGCGCTTGTAGTCCGCGCGGATCGGGACGGGCGACGAAGGAGCGATCGCAGGTGACGCGCAGCTTGGCTTGGAAAGCGTAGGCCTGATCGGGAAGCTCTTCGGCCGGGCGGCGGTTGTTGACCAAGAAGATCGAGACCGAGCGTGTTCCGGCAGGGAGCTGGCCTTCGAGATCGGTCGGCTGAATCGCGCGCTGGACAATGTGGAGAGTGAGACCATGCGAGCGTGGCACCGGCTTGTCCGACTCCGCGGGCAATGAGGAGACGTCGATCGCGATCGTTTCCTGACGCGGCGCGCGGCGCCAAACCAGAGACGTATGCTCGTCGAGCGGATCGACTTCGGAGACAGCCGGACCGGTAGCGGGATCAGAGCCCGCTACGACCTCGTCGTGAGTGTAGTCGCCCCAGGTGACCGCGACACGGAGCGAGCCGACCTCGGCGGGGACGAGAAAGCTGATGCCGATAGAAGAAGGAAGGAAGCCTTTCTTAGCGGCGCGTGCTCCTCGGTGCTCTCTTCCGCCGCGCCGGCAACTTCGGGAACCTCGTTCGAGCTCTTCGTCCTCATCGACTTCGTAGCTCGCCTCGGGCGCGGTGCCGGAAGGAATGAGAAAGCCGGTAAGGTACCAAGTCGACGGCCGCATACTGCCGGGCAAGCGCTCCTCGGCGCGCTCACCGTCGCAACCCGGCCCGATCAATCCAGCTCGAGCGCCTGAAGCAGCTCGCTGCGCACCTGCTGCGAAGTGACCGCGCCCCTACTGGCCAAACTGCCCACTGATTTCACCGCACTTCCCACCATCGCAACCACAGCCCTTCTGTCTGAGGTCCGCCGCTGTAGCGTCGGCTCTCTGAGCCGGCTTGAGCAATCTGCGAAGGGCTGCGACTCCCACGGCGGAGCATAACTGCCAGGCCGTCATGGAATTTCGCGGCATGTGCAGGTAGAGGTTTTGCATTCCATGCACACGCCGTTCGCCAAGTTGATCTTCAAAGGTCGGCGTTTCTCGGACGCCGCAATGCCGGTCGAGGCGCTGCCTGAGCTTGCGGCATATCGCGATCTGGTATTGGCGGTGGCACGCAGCCTTTACCTGGAGCAGAACCCACAAAGGGTGCGTTTGCCGAAGGGCTTCGAGGCCGGGCTGCAGTTGGTGCTCGACCGGGTGGAGAGCGGAAGCGTGGTGCCAATCATCAGTCGGGTAGCTCCGCCGCAGCAAACGAATTTATTCGGTGCCGAGCAGGGCCCGAACGACATCTTCGAGCAAGCGCGCCACGTTATCGCTGATGCGATCGAATCGGGCGCTACCGGAACTGCACCAGCGCAATTCTCCGCGGACCTTTATGCTCGCTTCAGCAGCTTCGGACGCACTTTGCGTTCGGATGAAAAGATCATTTTGGCCTCGCCGGATGCCGTCGACGGTGTCGTATACGATCGCAACGTCCGCCGCCGTCTCGTCCTGCGCGCTGCGCGCTACTTCGAGGAGGAGGTGGAGTTAGTTGGTGAGGTGCGGGCCGCCGACAAGGACGCCGAAGGCTTCAACTTGAGGCTCAATGATGGCCGTAAAATTCCGGTGCGGACGGTCCCGTTATTCCTTCCCGTCGCCGTTCGTTCACTGGAGGCGTCCGTGCTCGTACATGTGCGGGGTACCGGACTGTTCGATGCAGACGGGCAGCTGCAACGAGTGCTGATGGCCACCGATGTCAGCCTTGCGGAGGAAGGGCAAGATGACGTTGCGCGTTCCGGATGTCCGACGCCGGTCGAAGAGCAGCTCACCCATCTAGGATCGCTCCGCGATGGCTGGCTGGACGGGTCTGGCCAAGCATTTCCGGCCGAGTCGGTGGAATGGGCAACCAAACTGTTGCGTGGCCTGATCGAAGCTTTCCAATTGCCGACACCTTACGTCTATCCGACGGTCGACGGAGAAGTGCGCGCCGAGTGGTCGGTGCCTGACTGGGAGGTGAGCCTGCAGCTCGCGCCCGCGACGCACCAGGCGGAAGCGTTGGCTGCACGACTGGAGCGGGATGAGGTGCGCGAGCTCGCCGTCGTTACGCGCGAGCCAGGAGCGGAAAGTCGATTGGGGAGGTTTCTCTCTGAATATCTGCACTGAGGTGGCCGGTGAGATTGAGCGATTCCGACGAGCTACTTTTTCGGCAAGTGCATCCGACATTCGTCCGCGACGGGCGCGTCGGTAGCCAAGCTTTCCGTCCGACTGCAAAGGATGAAGGTTGCCTATCGGTCGCGCGCGGGGCTCTGACGACGCCGCGGCAAGCGTACCACCATCACACTGGGACGGTCGGTCTCGATTCTGCCGGCACCTGGGCAGTGAGCGTCGGCGAGTGTGGCACGTTGAGCCTGGTGGCATTCGAAGATCCGATTGCTGCGTCCGCTGAAGCGCCAGCGGATCCGGCGCACGCGTTCATCGACTTCCGCGAGCTGTCGCGATCGCATGCAGAAGCGCGCGGCATGAAGCTCGCCCGCTTGGCAACTTCGCGTGGAAGACTCTTTCCGGAACCCGATACTGGCGGCGCCGCGCCGTCTGACACGTAGCGGTCAACGAGGGTCGCGGAAGGGCATCATGGCTTACGGCGATTTGGTACTGGTTCACGGCAACAGCGTCGGAGTGGTGCGCCAATCGCCGCTCGGCAGCGCCGGCGACGGCGTCGTCTACGACGAGCGCTGGCTGATCGACTGTTTGTTCGAACATCCCGAGGCTTTGCCGCTGGCGGCGATCGACCGAGCTACGGCGACTCGGGGCTTTGCGTGCACGGGGGCTTTGCGTGCACGTAGCGACAATTCGCGCAATTCTTTGAGCGTCCGGCTCAACATAACCCTTGCGGGTTCCGCCGCCGGCGCTCCGCGGTGCAACACAAGGTGCAGCACCGCTCGCATTTCGCCTGCGGCTTCAGCGCGCTCAGCGATGCACTAGCGTCGGCGCCAGGCCGGCGACTGATGCCGCAACGCGAGCAGTCCGAGCAGACTCAGGGCTCCGATCAGCATTGCCATGCCGGCCGTCGAAGCGCTCGGGACCGGCGCGATGCAGACGGCCGCCGCGGCGCAGTCGGGATCGCGGCAGTCGACCAACTGATCCCCGTCGTTGTTGCGGCGGCGCATCGGCAACCGCATGCGCCTGCGGCGCCAGCCGCAGCCAAGGAGCTACACGCGCATCAAGGCGGCTTCGACCTGCATGCGGCCGTCGCCGTACCGGCGGGAGATCGCGGCCGATTGGAGCACCTGTGCCGCTATGCGCTGCGTCCGCCGCTGGCGCAGGACGCGATCGAGATCGGTCTCGGGGGCAAGGTTGTCTTGCGGCTGCGACGGCCCTGGCAGGATGGTACGCGGATGGTGTGTTTCGAGCCCGGGGAATTCCTGGAGAAGCTTGCGGCGATGATTCCGAAGCCGCGCATCAATCACCTCCTGCACCACGGCATCTCAGCGCCGCATGCGAGCGACCGGGCCGCTGCGGTCGCTCGCGCGCGGGCCTCGTCGGGGCGGAACGAACAGACAACCGCTGCTACGGCCTGAGCTAGTCGATGGGCGGGAACCCACATCTCACCCAACCCCTGACAACGCTGGGGCATGGACCCCGCGCCGAGGTGGCCTGAGCCCTCACAGTCGGCGCAGGTGGCGCTGATGTAGTCGCAAGCAGAGGCGCAGCTCTCGGCGTGCTGGATGATCTCGTCACGCGCCATGGGTGTCACGACCGCAGTCGCGCCAACCCCGATTGTCGACGCCGACTCTTTGGCCTGCCCGCAGCGCGATTGGCGCACTTCTCAACCAAACTCGTCCCGCATTGGCTCGGCGGAGCTGACGCGAGTGAGACGCGGGGCGTGGCATGCTACTCAGCCGCGATGCTTTCGCTGCTGGTCGACCGCCCGCGTTTGATCTTGGCGCTGCTGGCGATCAGCGTCGGATTCGCGCTCGCCGGGCTGCCGCGTCTCGAGATCGACTTCACCCCGCGCGACTTGTTCCGCAATTCGGTCGACTCGGGGCACGCCAGCGACGCGGCAGTGTTCGGCAGCCGCGACAACATCGTTCTCATCATGGTCGAGGCGGCCGACGTGCTCGATCGCGCCGTCCTTCAATACATCCATGACGCATCGCGATTTCTGAAGTCGCAACCCTATGCCGCCCGAGTCGACAGTCTCACCGTTACCCGCTTTCCGCGCCGCGTGCGCGCCCGCAAGCAACCCGCGTCGGCCGAGGCGGACACTCGCACCCTCATCGCCGATTTCATGCGGGCGACCTTAGGCGGAGAAATCCGCGTCGACCCGATTGTCGGCGGCGTCGAGGTCGATGCGAGCGAGGCCGCAGAGCTGCGCGCGGCCGTGAAGGACGCGCCGCTGCTGCACGGCAAACTGATCAGTCGCGACCAACAGGTTGCCGCCGTCGCCGTCGCCCTCGGGTCGAGTGTCGAGCGCCTGCGCGACATGGAAGCGACCGTCGCCGACATCGACGCGTGGTTCGGCGCACATCCGCCGCCTGCGGGCGCCGCCGTTCACATCACTGGGCAAGCGCACGCCAACGCCAGCTTCGCCCGCCGAATCCGCGCCGATCAGCAGCGATTGATGCCGGTCAGCTTACTCGTTTGCGTCGCCGTGCTTTGGTTCAGCTTCGGCTCGCTGATCGGCGTGTTACTGCCCCTGACGGCCGTGCTGACGTCGGCCGGCGTCACCCTCGGAGTGATGGGTTGGTGGGGAGAGCCCCTCAACATCCTCAACAACATCACCCCGCTCTTGGTCATCGTCATCGGGTTGAGTGATTCGATCCATTTGCTCGAGCGCTACAGTGTCGAGCGCGCCTCCGATTCCTACGGCACCGTCCGCCGCACATTGTCGGCATTGACCGTCGCCTGTGTGCTGACGTCATTGACCGATGCGATCGGGTTCGGTTCGCTGTGGGCGGCAAGCACCGATCTGTTGGCCCGCTTCGGTATCACCACCGCAGTCGGAGTGATGATCGCGCTATTCGTGACATTCGCGCTGGTGCCGCCCTGGCTACGACTGTGGGAGCCGCGACTCGACTTGCGCCACCGTATCGCAACTCGTGCCGCGGAACGGATGGCGGTCGGGTTGGTGCCGTCCTCACCTCTGGTTCGATCGATGGTATTGGCCGCCACCGGCATCGTATTGGTCACGAGTTTGTGGGCGGCCTCGCACACCCCCGTCGACACTACCATGCTCGGTCTATTCGAACCCGGAGATCCGCTGTTGGAGGCGACCAAGCTGGCCGAGCGAAAGCTCAGTGGCGTCAGTCCGATCGAAATCGTTCTCCAAAGCCCTGTGCCGCAGCGCTTTCGTGCTCCCGAGTTGCTTGAGGCAATCGATGCCAGCCAGCGTTGGGCCGAGGCGCAGCCGGGCGTTCTTCAGGCGTCGAGTCATTCCGACTACCTGCATGAAGTCTGGGCGGTGTTGGCCGAGGACCCGGCCATGCGTCGCAGGCCATTCGTCGATCGAGATCAGATCGACGCCTTCGACCGGTTGTTGAAAGGCGGCGACGGTGCCATCGCGAGCGCCTACATCAGTGATGACGGGACCCGAGCTCGACTCAGCATCGAGCTGGCGGACATCGGTAGTCGCGCCGTACTGGCGTTCAGCGATCAGTTGAAGGCGGTGGTGCGGCGCGAGTTGGCGGTGTATCCGGACGTCTCCGTCTCGCTGGGCGGCAACGCGTACGTCGATGCCGCCGGCATCAACACCTTGAGCCGTGATCTGCTCGGCAGTTTTGGTCAAGCGACGCTGGCGATCGGTATTTCGTTGTTGCTACTTTCGCGCGGTTTGGCTGCTAGCGTCGCAGGGGTAATTGCGAGCGTGCTGCCGCAGGCGCTCGTGTTGCTCTATATGGCGCTGCGCGGCATCGCCTTTGATGCCGGAACGGTGATGATTTTCTGCATCAGCGTAGGGCTAGCCATCGATGGTTCCATCCACCTGTTGGCGCGACTGAATGAAGAAGAGCGGTGCGGCGGCGGCACGGTCGCAATCCTCCGCCGGGCGGTCGGGAGCACCGCCGCGGCGACCGCCATGAACGGCGTCACCCTGGTGCTCGGCTTCACGGTGCTGACGCTGAGCGAGTTTCGGCCGTTGCGGCAGTTCGGTGAGCTCAGCGCCGTCGCAGTGATCTGCTCGCTGTTGGGAACCTTCGTGCTGATGCCAACGCTGCTTGCCGTCTTCGGAGCGGTGCGCGCGCGGTCCATCCCGACAGCTCGCGCCGCCTGACGGTTGCCGACCTGGGGGCATCGTGGTCTAAGCGCGCGGACGGCGTCGCCAATGCGCGCCCAAAGGGAGGAAATGAAGATGAACGGAATTTCGGCGCTTTCGTGGGTGGCGCTTGGCGCTTGCGTCTTGCTCGGTTCGGCTCTGCCCGCGTCAGCGGGCCTCAAGAGCGGCAAAATTAGTACGACGTTGACCAATCCGGCCAATAACGCCGGAGCGTTCGTCAACGGTGTCAGCAAGGGCACTTTCAGTTTCAAAGGTACCAAAGCGACCATCAAGGCGAAGGGAACGACCGTCCCCGATACCGACGGCGTGCACTGTAGTGGCGACGAAGTCATCTGTCTCGTCAGCGTCGACGTGACCGTCAACGGCGGTAGCTCGATGGACGTCGTCGTAGTGTTGGCCGCTGAGGCGAAAGGCGGGAAGGTCACCGCGTCGCACGACCTATGTAAGGATCGTGACGAAAGCGTCGTGGTCGAAAACTATTTCTTTTGTCCCGAGTCTTTCGGTTCGCTCAGTCCCTTGGCGGTAAGCTCGGTCACCGCCTCTTGCTTTGCGTCGGAGCCGGCATGGGTGAGCGCAAACAGCCCGTCCCTCCCGATGTCGCTCACCGGTCATAGTTGCGAAGGCGTGCTGACGCCCGCGCCCACGAATCCCTCCGACCTATTGTTCACGTCCGGCAGCACCCTGGTGGTTCAGTAGCGCGACTCCTGCCTGTGTGACGTGGCCGAGAGATCGTGGGCATGAAGAAGCATGCGGTCTTTCGAGCCGCGACTTTCATTTCTGTTCGTACGCCATTCGTTCGGAGGATCTTGAGAGTAAGGTGCATATCTGACTTGACGCCAACTCAGCCTGCACGCCCGCAATTCCTAGGGGTGATCATATGCTCAATGTGCTGTTCCCGGTTCAGTGAGGTAGTTGCTCGCCGGAAGGAAAGTCTTCGCTTGTGAGGAGAAAGCGGGGTCGAAATGAGCAGCTATCAGCTTGGCGCGCGTGCCCTTGTGTGCGCGGCGCTGGTGTGCCTGATCGGATACTTGGTGCCGGCGGTAGCGTTAATCATCTATGCGCCTGCAATGGTTATTGCGTGGTTGACGCTCGGACTCTGGGTATCCGAGCATGCCACTCTTGTGCCGTTCGAAGTCAGAATCGGAATGCTGACGTTTGGCATATGGACAATAATCTTTGGCGTCGCCTTGAGGTTGGCGAATATGCGTCGCCCAGCTAGCCGGAACGGCCTGTCTTCTTGATCGTTGACTACAGATACGGCGCTCGGGTGTGTCATTTGCGCTAGGGCGCTAGGCCAGAGCCCTACCTTGGTCCCATGATGTTGTCTCGACTTCCGTCCGCGAAGGATGCTCAAAATGTCCGTATACGGGTCGCCAGCGTCGTGGAAGGGACCGAAGGGGGTCGTGGCTACGTCTGACAGGTGTGCCGGCAGATCGCGCGGATTCTAGTCAGCGTTGAGCCGTACGCCTACCTCGAGCCGCTGGCTGCGGAAGTCTTGGCGGCGCGGCGTGAAGCAATGCAGCCGGTGCTCGATTCCGAGCGCGGCGGGATCGACATGCAAGGCGACGAGATTCGTTGGTGGACGTTTGCCGGCGGAAGGATCAATGCGACTCTACGCTATGCGCTCGAGGCGGTGCGCGACGGGTGGCAGGTCGTCAGCGACAACTTCCTCGTACGGATTCGCGGCGAAGATGTCAGCGAGCACCGCTTGGCGGAGGCGCGCCGGCAGATTGCCGACTCGAAGCTCTGGGACGATTCACACCTGTGGGCAAACATCGCGGGCTCGTTGCCGAATTATCGCTTGAGCAAATTTCAGCCTTTGATGCCGCCGTGGGTCGAGCGCGAGATGCTTGCAATGTACTTGCTCGATATCTCTGGGGCGAGACGCACGATAGCGAACCCACCGTAGGAGCCGTACGTGCGGGTAGTCCGCTTTTAGAGAAGCATCGGCAGCGGACGGAGCTGGCGCTTGAGTGGATCGATCATCAGGCCCAGGGCTTCCAGGCTTACGGCTCCGAGGAGGGTCGCATCGTCGGGTTGGCCGAAGATGACCGGTGACGGCGCGCGCCGGCCTTGGATTTCGAATACTGCGGCGCCGATTCGGCGCCGGGCGTGGCTGCCGTCGGCGAGGGTGAATTCCTCGGTCCGGTCAGCGGCTATGCCGAGCTTGCGCAACAGAGGTGCCGGGGCAACCGAGTAGATCGCGCCAGTGTCGACCAGGAACTCCACCGTCGCGGAATACTTGGGGCGCGCTGGGTTCGACAGCTTCGCCTCGAGGTAGGTGATGCCCATGACGAGACGCTAGCAGCGGCCCATCTCGTTTGGAACGGACGATTATTGAGGGCTCGACCCGGTCGGCTCTCCATCCCCTGCGCCTGCGGTGCTGGCTCTCGAGCTTAGCGGCGCGCCACCCGGCTTGCCTCAATCCCCAGCGCCTGCGGCGCTGCCCCCTTTGCGAAAGGGGGCTAGGGCTCGTTGCCTGGCTTTCGCGGCTTCTTGCTCACGGTTCTTGGGGGCGGCGTGCGATTCGAGTGCGGCGAGCAGCTCGGCCGAGGCGCGCGACACTTGCTCGATGGCGCGCTCGAAGGCGGCTTCGTTCACCTTGGACGGTTTGTGGAAGCCGCTGATCTTGCGGACGAACTGCAATGAGGCGGCGCGGATCTCAGCCTCCGTTACCGGGGGCTCGAAGTTGAATAGAGCTCGGATGCTGCGACACATGAGTCGGGGATTACCCGCTCCCGGCCGCAATCGCCATACAGGCTGGATTGTGCGTAGTTGCCTTCGATCGATCTCGGCGGAGACGGAAGAGGGTTGGTGAGCCTTGTCGGTCTTGGTGAGCCTTGTCGGCCGCGCTCTGCCGAGCGCAGCTACATGGCCCTCACAAAATAGGGATACCGATGGATTGTGCCTGGAATCGTTGGGGTTGCTGCGGTAAGGACCTCGGGGCCGGGGTTTCCCGCGGGAGGTTTTTCATGAGGTTTTGTCGTCGTCGCGGTCTGGGTGAGACCGAAGTCACTCGGCGCGAGGTTTTGCGGGCTGGGTTCACCGGGCTCGGATTGTTCGTCGTTGGCCCTACCTTGATGGGGTGTGGCGATGGCGACGGCAGCGACGGCAGCGGCTCCACCCGCACCAGCAACATTGCCAACCTCGGTCCGCTCGGTGAGCCGGACGAGAATGGCGTGCGGCTGCCCGCCGGCTTCCGCTCGCGCATCATCGGGCGCTCGCGCCAAAAGCCGATTCCTACGGTCGATTTCAACTGGCACCTGGCTCCCGACGGCGGAGCGACCTACCCGACCGACGACGGCGGCTGGATCTACGTCTCCAACAGCGAGGTGCCGATCCAGGGCGGCGTCAACGCGGTGCGCTTCGACGCCGACGGCAACTTGGTCGACTTCTACCCGATCCTCACCGGCACCTCGATCAACTGCGCCGGCGGCCCGACGCCGTGGGGCACCTGGCTGACTTGCGAAGAGTTCAACCAAGGCCACGTCTGGGAATGCGATCCCTATGGCGTCGAGCCGGCGGTGATGCGTCCCACGCTAGGTCGCTTCCAGCACGAGGCGGTCTGCGTCGACACCGATCACCAGCATCTCTTCCTCACCGAAGATGTCAGCGACGGCCGTTTCTACCGCTTCCGCCCCGATCGCTTGATCGCAGGCAACCCCGATCTCTCCAGCGGCACGCTCGAGGTGGCCGAGGTCACCGGCGGCGGCGAGACCGGTCCGGTGGTGTGGCACGCGCTTGCGAACCCGACGCCGAGCCTCGAAGAGACCTCGACCCGCGAGCAGGTGCCGCAGAGCACGCCCTTCCGCGGCGGCGAGGGCATCTGGTTCCGCGAAGGCATCGTCTACTTCGCCACCAAGGGCGACCATCGCATCTGGGCCTACGATACCCACGCCGAGACCGTCGACATCCTCTACGACGACAGCAACTACGAGAGCCCGATCCTGCGCGGCGTCGACAACATCGTCGCCACCGACAGCGGCGACGTGCTGGTCGCCGAAGACGGCGACGACATGCAGATCGTCGCGATCACGCCGAGCGGACTGATCGTGCCGATCCTCCAAGTCGTCGGGCATGACGGCTCGGAGATCACCGGGCCGGCGTTCAATCCCGCCGGCGACCGGTTGTACTTCAGCTCGCAGCGCGGCACCCGCAACCATTTTGGCGACGGGTATACGTTCGAGGTGACCGGGCCGTTCTATCTGTGACGCAGCTTTGTCGCTGTAGCGCCGGCTCTCCGAGCCGGCTTGGGTGGGGGTACGTGCGGGCAACTCCCGCGCGTCGGCTCGTCGGCGACTTGAGTGCGTCGGGAACCCTGCGCAGAAATCCCCCGCGCCTTCGGCGCTGAGGCTTTCGCCGGCGAAAGCCTCAGCCCTTTGGGAAAGGGGGCGAACGCCTGTAGATCGTATAGAGAGTCATGATGAATGAGAATGCGGGACCGACGCTGCTGCGTTGGGAGACTTTGACCAAGAAGAAGTTCGATCAGCTCGATCGCAGCCAGTGCGTGGTGCTGGTCACTTGCTCGCCGCTCGAGGTGCATGGGCCGCATCTGCCCTTCGGCGCGGATTGTCTCGAGGGTCAGGGGCTGGCGCAGCGGGTGATCGAGTATCTGCCCGAGCCGCACCGCAGCCGCACCTTCATTCAGCTGCCCTTCATCTATGCGGCGACCGATACCGTGCCGCAGCCGGGTTCGATCTTCTTTCGCACCAGCACCACCATCTCGGTGCTTACCGACCTCGGCCGCTCGCTGGCGGCGCAGGGTTTTCGCGATATCGTCGTCTCCAACTTCCACGGCAGCCCGCGCCACTTCCTGTCGATCGAAGCGGCCTGCGACAAGGTCAGCCGCGAGCGCGACGTGCGCATGGTCTGCATCTTCTCGCTGATGCTGACCCGGCTGACCAAGGGCAGCTCCGAGTTGTACGGCGCACTCGGCCACATCGAAGGCCTCGATGCCAAGGATCTGATCGGCGACACCCACGGTGGGCTGGTCGAGACCTCGCAGCTGCTGGCGCTCCATCCGGAATGGGTCGAGCGCGACTACGCCTCGTTGCCGCGCCAGACCGTCGACACCTGGATGGCCAAGCAGGGCGACGCCGAAGCCAAACCGAAGAACGGCTTGCCGTCGAACATCTTCTCGCTGCTCAAGGAAGTCATCAACG
>DASPMH010000265.1:0-4842 GCA_035627175.1 Terriglobales bacterium
ACCACGACGTTGTCCAGCGCGAGCGCGAAGCTGCCTTCGGCAGCTTCGGCTGCGACGGCGACATCGCAATTGTACAACACGCTGCCGTCCAGAATCGGCGGCACTTGCTCGAAGGCGACCACGAGAATCCGAACCGCGGAACATTCGCCCGCCCGCGCATCGCAGCCGTCGGGTAGGAATGCGGCTCGCGTATCCGGCCGTTCGATTTCAGGATTCACGAAACACGCCGGCCGGCCATTCGCTCGGGTCGCAATCGCGATGTCTGCGCCGATCGCGATGTCGTTCTGAATGCCTTCGACGATCGCCCCGCCCGATCGCAAGCGAACCTGGATCTGACCCCGCTCGCCGGCGGCTATAGTTGCCGAGCCGGCCTCGATCATCACCGGTGGCAGCGCGGTCGCCGTCGGAGCTGGAGGTGTCGTCGTGGCCACAGGCGTTGGCGGCCGCGGCGGCGGCGGCGTTACTTGATACTGCGCCAGCAGCCGGATCGCGCCGTCGCCACTGCGGATCGGCAGCGGGTTGCCCGCGCTGTCGGTGGCCGTCGCCTTGGTAATCAACAGTGGGCTTTGACCGAAGGTCGAGGGCCGCGACCAGCAGGTGATCAGCGGCGCCGCGCTCGGCAGCGTCGTGCCGGCATCTTTCATCGTGATGCTGACGCTGGTCCGATCACAGTAGTAGCCGCAGAAGTCCGCATGTTCGAAGGTCGCGTCCGCCGCGATGGCGGGGTCGAGATCGCATTCCGTATTGCCACCGCTGCCGACCAGAGAGACGCCCCAAGTCGTGATCAGCTCGAACGTCAACCTATGGATCGGCTGGCCGTTGCTGTCGAAGCGCACAATAATCGGCGCCTCGTCGCCATTCGCACCGGTTCGTGAGTCCACTTGCACGATCGCCGCGGTGTCTTCGACCGGCGGCGTTGGGATCGCTGTTGGCACTCGGCCCACGGCGACATCATTGGCGCGCCCACTGACCGGCACACGCGCGAGCAGATCTCCATCCGCGGCATCGAGCACTGCCACGAAAGCGCCATTGCCGGTGACGTAGAGGACGTCGCCAGAGGGGCTGTAGTCCAAGGCGCGCGCCATGCCGATCGGCACCTCGAAATCGATCGACGTTCCGGTGGCGAGATCGACCTGCGAGACATAGCCCAGCTCTTGTTGCATCTCCGGCGGCCAACTCGAATACGATTGGCTGATCGCCGCCCGCTGTCCGTCGCCGCTCACAGCGAGTCCGAACGGTGAGCGGCTAAGCGACGTCGAGGTCGTTGCCAAAGTCTGCGGGTCGATGACCGACAAGCTGTTGTTGCACGAGTCGGCAACGTAGGCTGTTCCGTCCGCGCCCATCACCGCCGCGGAGGATTGCGTGCCGATGGCAGTGCGGTGAAGAACTTGTCCGTCCGCAGGATCGATCTCGAGCAGAGAGTTGGTCGCACTGCAGGTCGATGTCTGCGAGCCACTGAGGGCGGTCGCCAGCAGCGTATCGCGGGCCGTGACCCCGAACACGGTGGCACGTTCGGGCAGTAGTACGCTGCTCACCAGACCGCGATCGGCGTCGATGGCGAGGAAGCGGCCATTGCCGACTTTGCTGGCTGTGACGCTGACATAGGCTCGGAGATTGTCGCCGGCAGCGAAAATGTTCGTGCCGGTTTCGCCGATCGGCAACGACGCAAGTCGTTGCAGCGATCCGGCCTCGAGGACATCGACGCGGGACTCGGCCAGCACGAAGATGCGGTTGCCGTCGGGACTGACGGCGAGCGCGAAGGGCCCATGCGAGACGACGACGCTCGCGAGCCGCTGATGGGTGACCCCATCGATCGCGGTCAGCGTATCGTTGCCACGCTCGACCACGTAGACGCGATGATCTCCGTTGCTCGCAATCGGCGCGGGTGTCGGTGTCCCGACTGGCGGCGTGGGGGGCGGCGCCGAACCGACTTGCGGGCAACGCGCCACCGAATCAGCAGAGCTCCTCACGAGCTCTAGACTGTGATGAGCCCAGTCTGCGTCGGTGTGCAGCACGGCGAGGTCGCCACGATCGTTCGATGCAAGCACCTCGCCGGGAAACGGTGCGCTGGCGCGACCATCGAGCGTCACGATGCGATAAGCGGGTTGAGAAGGTCGAGAGATGCTCTCGACGACCGCGCCGTCGCGGCGTACCGCGACGACGTTCCGTGCTTCGACACTCGAGATGCGCGCTACCTCCGACTCACCCAATCGGTAGGTGAGAATCCGCTCTGCCGTCCACTGCCCGACATCGACGAAGACGCGATCGCCACGAACTCGCAGATTATTGAGATTACCGTCCCAGCCATTCGCCGGGATCATCAAGTCGGCGGCCGTGAGGCGGCGCAGGATAAACCCGTTGATCACTTCGAGAAGAACATCCTGTTCCGCCAGACCATTGTGCCCGGACCACCAAGAACGGGTTTGGGCGATGACCACCACCGTTCCATCGTCGGCAATCGCGTATTCGCGCACGTTTTCGCCGAAGAGAAACGGCGCAAGCACCGCACCCTCGTATAGCACCAAGCCCTCGCCGCCGCGCAGTAAGACCTTGCCTTGTCGGTTGGTGACGAAGTCGAGCCCTGAGCCGTGATCGACGAGCTCCTCGCCGTTCGCAATCGGATCGAAATCCGCCACCAGCGTTTCGATGCCATGATCACTGGCGCGATAGATCGAAAATTGAACGTGCGGAGTCTGGGACCGCTCCCACGGCACGGCGCGATGTGCGGCGAAGGTGAGCGCGCCATCATCGCTGAAGGAGCAATCGCCGAAGCCCCGGAAGAAGTCGCCGTTCGGTGCAGGATCGCCGCTTTGCATGATCAAGTGCGGACCATCACCGTCAATGCAGATCAATCCTGAGTGCCCCGACACACTAGGAACCACCAGCCCGAGTTGGCCAGCGGCGCCCAGGCAGATGCTGCTCGATCCTGAAAACCCGCCCGTCGCGACCACGGTGCCGCCGGGACCGGGATCTCCGGACGCCAGCACCACCTCCGATTCATGCCCATTGGCAACGACCCGTGCGATTCGGTGGCCGGCGTCGCCATCCACGCTCCAGATGGTGAAGACGATGTCACCGGCGGCGTTGATTTCGGCGTCACCGACCAAGGCCGAGTAATATCCGAAACCGGTATTCCGCCCTCCGCGGAACAATACCCGCCGCGAGCCGTCGGCATCGATGGCGAAGACTGCTTGATCGCTCACCAGCATCAGCACGGTGCCGCTGTTACTGACGTCGGCCAGTCGCGCCCCGTCACTCCCTCCGAGACTTTGCAGCGTGCCGGAGCGGATGGCGTAAACTCCCTGGACTCCGCCGGCATAAGCGGTGAACGCGATGTCGCCGTTGTCCGCGACCCGGAGGTCATCGATCGATTCGATCGAGTTGCCGTCCGGAGTCACGTCGCCCGCGCTGAGAAGCACGCGAACGCCGGATGCACCGGCCGCGACGATGCGCATGCCATCGCCGACTGCGTCGGAGCTGACGAACGAGGCGATGATTTCCCCGTCACCGGTGAACCCTGCGATGCGAAGACTATTAGAAAATCCCGGTAGATCCGCCGAGTGGAGCCGGGTCGACCACTGCGAACCGTCGTCGACGAAGATCGCTTCCGGAGTGGGAGCCGATCCCGAGCCGCACTCGCTGCCGGCAGGCGCGAGGAAAGCGTCGAAAGCGAGCTGGCCGGCGCGATTGACCCACACCTTGTGCCAGTCGAATTGGCAGATCGTGTTGCCGCCGGCGTCGCGATCGGGCGGTACAACGGTTCGTACGTCACCGCCGGCAGGGACGACATAATAGAAGTGGTCCGGCCGTCCACCGATGAAAGCTGGGATCACGGCGGTGCCGTTCCCCGTCAGGACGGCGCTCCCCAGCTCTACCTGGACGCCATGAGGTGGGGTCCAGAGGTGAGTCAGTTGCCGATCGGCGGCCCAGTACAGCCCTTGCGTGCCGTCGCTCAAAATACCGTGCACCAAGGCGCGGCCATCATCGCCGATGCCTTTGAGAGTGAAGCCGCCGGATCCGACTACACCGAAGCCTGAAACGCTATCGCCGGTTGATAGAACCGGCTGGGCTGTGAGCGACGCAGGCGCGAGCAGCACGCTCAACGTGATCAGCATGCCGAGATGGCTTGCGAGTGTCATGGATGTCCCCTCTCACGCAGTTCGACTCGGGACAATGGCAAATCGGTAGATTACCGTCGAGGACAATATTGCGGGGATGTAGGCAGATGTTGTCTGAAATCCCCGCACCTGCGCGCGCTGCCCCCTTTGAAAGGGGGCGCACACCTTGAGCATTCGCCCCCTTTACAAAGCGGCGCCGCAGGCGCCGGGGAATTTCAGGTTCGGTGGGGGATTGTGAGACACGCTCGGGAGAGCGAGCCCGCGCGGCTGACCAAGCCGCCGTCTGCCGACGGCAGCCACATTGACAAGCTCAACCCGCCGTGACGCCCATACTTTGGAGGGTGCACCGTTCGTGCTACGAACCAAGCATGCTCTTCGGCGGCACCGAGGCGGCGCCGGACTCCCCCCGTGTCCGTCTGTCGTACGTATGGGACTACGATATCGACGAGCAGCAGTTTCATGCCCTGCTCGCCGGAGAGCTCAGGCTCGGACGACTCGACCGCGACTGGGCTGCGGTCCGTCTGCTCGAGCACGCTCCTTATCGTGAGGTCGTTCGACTGCTTGGTTTTCCGGCATTAGTGCAGGGCTGGCCGCAGTGGCGCCATCGCATTCGCTCGCAACGCCGGCGACGCGGATTCGACTTTCTCGTCGAATGGCTCCCCGAGGCGCATCCCGAGTTGCTGCGCCGGGGATGACATGGACCGCGCCTACTACCTCGACGCCC
>DASPMH010000266.1:0-4199 GCA_035627175.1 Terriglobales bacterium
GAGCGACCTGGTGCCGCGGATCGATACGGCGGAGCTCGACGATCTCGCCGGCGACAGCCGGTGGCTGCCGGTGTCGGCGAAGCACGGCGCTGGCTTATTCGAGCTGCGGGCCACCCTGCGCGCGGCCTTCGATGTGTCGGCGGAGGGTGCCAGCGGGCAAGCCCTGGTCACTCGGCTCCGTCATCGCGACGCGCTCGCCAAAGCGGCCGCCGCGGTTGGCCTGGCGCTCGGATCTATAGCACGTGGCCAACCTCCAGAGGTCGTCGCAGTGGATGCCCAGGACGGGCTCGATCATATCGGTGAAGTAACCGGAGCGATCAGCAACGAAGATGTCCTCGACCGCATCTTCTCCCGCTTTTGCCTCGGCAAATAGAACGATCTACGTGGCAATCGCCGCTGCCGTCGGTTAGGTAGCGAGCTTCACCATGGGCCCCTTTTCTCGCACCTTCGATGTGATCGTGGTCGGCGCCGGACATGCCGGCATCGAGGCCGCTCTCGCTGCGGCGCGCATGGGCTGCGATACGCTGATGCTGACGATCAATCTCGATCACATCGGCCAAATGTCGTGCAATCCTGCCATCGGCGGCATCGGCAAAGGCCACCTGGTCAAGGAGATCGACGCGCTCGGCGGCGAGATGGGCATCGCCATCGACGAGACCGGCATCCAGTTTCGTCAGCTGAACACCAAGAAGGGACCGGCGGTGCGCGCCTCGCGAGCTCAGGCGGACAAGGCCGCGTACCGCCAGCGCATGAAGCGGCGGCTCGAGGCTGCGCCTGGGCTGACCCTCTATCAGGGCAGCGTGCACCGGCTGCTGATCGACGGCGGGCGGGTCCGCGGTGTCGAGACGCAGATGGGCGAGCAGATCGCCGGCAAGACGGTGATTCTGACTACCGGCACCTTTCTCAATGGGCTGATGCACGTGGGCGAGCGCCAGCTCACCGGCGGGCGTGCTGGCGACGCCGCCGCGGTCGGGATCAGCGAGCAACTCGCTGAGCTCGGCTTCCGGGTCGGGCGATTGAAGACCGGCACCTGCCCTCGCCTCGACGGCCGTAGTATCGACTATTCGCGCCTGGAGCCTCAGCACGGCGACGATCCGCCGAAGCCGTTTTCTTTTTCGACGGCGGCAATTCGCCAGACCCAGATTCCCTGCCACATCACCTACACCAATGCGGCGACGCATCAGGCGATTCGTGCTGGCTTGGATCGGTCGCCGCTGTTCAGCGGCCGAATCCAAGGCCGCGGCCCGCGCTACTGTCCGTCGATCGAAGACAAGATCGTCCGCTTCGCCGACAAGGAGCGCCACCAGATCTTCCTCGAGCCGGAGGGGCGCGATACCGTCGAAGTGTACCCGAACGGTTTGTCGACCAGCCTGCCGCTGGAGACGCAGATCGCGCTGGTGCGGACAATTCCCGGTCTCGAGCAGGCGGTAATCATGCGGCCGGGCTATGCGATCGAGTACGACTACGTCGATCCGACTCAGCTGTACCCATCATTGGAGACCAAGCTGCTCGGCGGTTTGTTTCACGCCGGCCAGATCAACGGCACCACGGGTTATGAGGAAGCCGGTGAGCAAGGCATCGTCGCCGGCATAAATGCCGCCCTTTTCAGCGCCGCCCGAGAGCCGCTGGTGTTCCGTCGCGACCAAGCCTATCTTGGCGTTTTAATTGATGATTTGGTCACGAAGGGGGTTGGCGGCGAGCCCTATCGGATGTTTACGTCGCGGGCGGAGTATCGCCTCCTCCTGCGCGAGGACAATGCCGACTTGCGACTGGCGGCAGTGGCGCGCGAGGTCGGCGCGATCGACGCGGCGCAGTTCCAGCGAACGGCGGACCGGCGTGAGGCGGTGGCGGCCGCGGTGGCTCAGTTGAGCGCGCGGGTGGTCGTTCCCGAGGAGATCAACGAGCGTCTGACGGGGCTCGGCACGACGCCGCTGGCGACCGCAGCCAGCGCGGTGGCGCTGCTGCGCCGCCCGCAAGTGAGCTACGACGATCTCGCCGACTGGGGGGTCCTCACTCGTCTTTCTCCGGAGCTTGCCGCCGAGGTCGAGACAACAGTCAAATACGAGGGTTACATCCGGCGCCAGGAAGAGGCGGTCGCGCGGGTAAGGCGTCTCGAGCAGATGGTGATTCCGGCTGAGCTCGACTTCCTGCAAATCACCGGACTGTCCCGCGAGATCACCGAAAAGTTGCAGCAGGTGCGCCCAGCGTCATTGGCCCAAGCGAGCCGCATTCCCGGTGTCACCCCCGCAGCCCTAGCGCTGCTGGCGGTCCATCTCAAGCGCTATAGCCGCAGCGGGCGCGCCGCGTGAGACGGATTTCCTCCTGACCTCCCAAACGCTCACACCATCACCGCGCCTCATCGGGCGCGAGGTCGGCCGGTGCTGACTCTCGCGCGTCTCGCTGGCGAGATCGGCGCGGCGCTGCGAAGCTATGCCGACGAGCTCGGCTACGCCGAGGCTTTCAGAGCGCCGAGCGAGGAGCAGCTGGTGCAGCTGCAGACCTACTTGGAGATTCTCCAGCTGTGGCGGACGCGATTGTCGCTGATATCGGTCGAAGATCCGCAATTGGTCGTCCGTGAGCACGTGGTCGATTCGCTCGCACTGCTGCCGTGGGTCGAGGACGGCCGGCGGGTCGCGGATCTCGGTAGCGGAGGAGGATTTCCCGGCGTGCCGCTGGCTATTTTCCGACCTGGAGTGGCAGTGACCCTGATCGAGTCGCGGCGCAAGCGGGCTAGCTTCTTGTCGGAAGTAGCCCGGCGGCTGAATTTGGCCAATGTCGTAGTCCTGCCGGAGCGCGGTGAAGATGCGGCCTCGAGAGGTGTGAAGTTCGATCTGACGGTTTGCCGCGCCTTTGCCGCGATCGGGGACATTTTAAAAGTCGCCCTGCCGCTTACGAACGCCGGAGGCACCGTCATAGCGATGAAAGCAGAGCTGGCGCCAACGGAGCGCGAGCAGGTGCCCCGGCATAGCGCGATCGGCTACCACTTGCCTACCGGTAAGGGGCGACAGTTGGTAGTCATGCCGGTGCCTTGACGCCAAACGCGACGGCGCGCTGTTTCACGTGAAACATTGCTCGCTCGTTTGTGCTTGTGTTAGAAGCCGCGGCCTTCGGAGACCTTGTGGGAACCATCATCTGCATCGCCAATCAAAAGGGGGGCGTAGGAAAAACTACGACCGCCGTGAATCTCGCCTCCGGCTTGGCGATGGATGGCCATGCGACGCTGTTGATCGATCTCGACCCCCAAGCCAGTGCTTCCAGTGGCGTCGGCATGCGTCCGAAGCCGGATCAAGCCAATCTTTATGAAGTCCTGCTGTCAGGCTTGCCTGCGGGCGGCGCGGTCCAGGCGTCCGCTCTCGACCACCTCTCAGTTTTGCCCGCCAGCCGCGATTTAGTCGGTGCGGAGATCGAGCTGGTCCCGATGCTGGCGCGGGAACGCCGTTTAGCGGAAGTTCTCGCGCCGATCCGCCAGAGCTTCGAGCTGATTTTGATCGATTGCCCGCCCTCTCTCGGCTTGTTGACCTTGAATGCCCTGACCGCCGCCGATTCGGTGCTCATCCCGCTGCAGTGCGAGTACTACGCCCTCGAGGGGCTGTCCGCGTTGCTCGAAACGATCGAGCTGGTTCGGGGGCGGCTCAACCCGGCGCTCAAGATCGAGGGGCTGGTGCTGACGATGTTCGATACCCGCAACACTCTGAGTCACCAAGTTGCCACGGAAGTGCGGACCCATTTCCCAGCCGACTTGTTCGAGACCGTCATTCCGAGAAACGTGCGCCTCAGTGAGTCGCCCAGCCACGGTCTGCCGGCGGTAGTGTATGACCCGACCTCGCGGGGCGCGCAGGCCTATCGCAGTCTTGCTGCGGAGCTGGTCGCACGCCGCGCGGCTGCATCCCATCCGACAGCGGGTCAGGGAGAAACGCCACCATCCGCGGCCGACGCGGAGCCGTCGCCAGCGATGAGCGTGACCGGCGAGACGGAGCACCAAGATGGATCTGAGTAAGAAGCGCGGCTTGGGGCGGGGTCTCAGCGCGCTGATTCCTTCCGCGCCAGAGCGTCCGACTGCCGAAGTACCCGCGGCGCCACCAGTCTTCGCTCGATTGAGTGCGATCGCCGTCAACCCGTGGCAGCCGCGCCGCCAGTTCACCGAAGCAGCGATCGATGAGCTCGCCAACTCGATCCGCGAACGCGGCATCGTTCAACCG
>DASPMH010000267.1:0-22327 GCA_035627175.1 Terriglobales bacterium
CTCGATGACGCCGTTGCCGCACACCACTACCGGCGTCGGTGTTGAAGTCGGCGATGCCGTCGGCGGCAACGTTGCTGTCGGCACCGAGGTAGATGTCAACGTTGCAGTAGCCGTCAAGGTCGGCTCGGCGCCAGGTTCGCCCAAGCGAATCCGATCCTCTTCGAACTTGAACCCTCTGCGATGGGTGTCGAGAGCCGCGCTGTGCGCTACAGATGGACTATTCGGGTCCACCTCTTCCTGAATCGCCACAACCGCAAAGCCGACAGTGTCGGACTGAATGCTGGTTTGACCAGTCAGACTGCCGATCATGGCGAAGCTGAAGATGCTTGGGTCGATATCCGAGAGTCGCCGCGCCAGCGGCAAAGCGAGCGGCTCCGTCAGGCTGTACTGCTGCTCGAGCTCGTCGGTGACGGTGTAATTGACCGTGCCCGAGGCAAAGCTTTCGGCGACGAAATCGACCTCGCACGGCAACAGCGCGAGCGTGGTGAACACCTGGCGGCCAGGGGTGGTTAGCGAATCGGCTCCGTCGAAGAGATGTTGAACCGTATTGGAGAAGCCGCAGTTGCCATACTCTTCCATCGCGCCGCCGAGCACTAGGGTGTCGTCGCCTCCTTCGGCAGACGGTGCGGCAGGCAGGCCAACGGCATTGTACTTGGCGATGTCGAGCGCTCCATCGACAGCATCGTAGCGGCCGATGGTCGCCTCGCCCTGAAGCAGGTTGAGCGCGCTGCCGTAGCGGACACAGATGAGGCTACCGGTGAAGGGGTCCTCGGGCACGGCCGGGATCGGGTTCGCCGGCAGCACCACCGGTGTACCGCCCTGCGCTGCCGACCACGTGACCGGAGCGCTCAGGAAAAACCGGAGAGGGAAGCGCTCGGCAACAAAGGTCGCGTCGCATGATTCCGCCGCAGCGCACTGTGCGTCGGTGGCGCAGATCGCACCCGAGCGATCGCAGTGACGGTCGCTGCTCAAGTAGTAGCAGTCGGCCAACACTTCACTGCCATTTCCGAGCATGGAGATGTCGCTCATTTGAATGGTGGTATCGATATTTCGAGCGGTATCGACCCGAACGTAAGGATAGAGCAGCAACGCTGCGCCATCATCTTGGGCGAGGCTCTCGGTGGGAGCCCAGTTGACCAAGCAGAGCGCGACGAAGGCAAGCAGTCGTCCGATTTCAATCATTCCAGGTCCCCTTTTCAGCGGCGGCTACGGCAAAGTGATCAGGTCTGGGAACGAACGTGTCCCTTGCACGTGGGCGTTCGCTGCTGCCGAGGCGGCAACGGTGGCGCTCGCATGGATCTCTTGCGCCACGATGGCGATCCCGGCGGCGCTGCCCGCGGGCGCAATGCGGGCTCGGCCACCGGTCGTGCTCAGCACACTGTGGCTGAAGATCGACGTGGCGCAGTTGCCGCCGGCGATCTCGCACAGCCGCGCATTCTTCCACCCCGGCACCGAAGCCGAGGTCGAGAACCGCTGCGCATATTCGTTGTAGACAAGGAACTGGACCGTGCTCGACAGAGCAGTGCCATTCGCCAAGTTCGGACTGCAGGTCGTCACCGTCAGCTCGGTATGGACGGTCGACCCCGAGCCGGCATGCGGGCTTTCACTACCCTCGGTTAGAAAATCGAGCTGCCATGCCGCCGGGCAGCCTTCGTACTCGGCGCCGAACGAGCAATCGCCTCCGCCCAGGCACAAGTTTCCGTCGGCATCGTTGGTGTCGAGCCCGAGCAGGCCAATGCCGCTGTACTTGGCGATATCGCCGGAATCGCGCGCCGCGATAGTGGCATGGGCGATCAGATGATTTCCCGATACCGGTGCATGGGTGACATCGAGCTCGACGCAGATCAGCTCGCCGTCGAACGCGGCCATTGCCGGGATCGCGCCCGGGTCGGTTTCATCTCCCCCGGCGCTGCGGCCGGCCGAGACGCGCCAACCGATCGGCTGATTACGTGTAAGCGTCAGGATGAACGCCGTTGTTGCTCGTGGATCTGCCTCGGTCTGATTCACGTAAAAGCATTTTGCGATGGTCTGGCCCCCGGATACGTTCGCCAGCTCGACGAAGGTGTCATGGGTCACCGTCGCCCTCACTCGCGGCAGGAGCACAATGCTCGCTGCCTGGCTGTGAGTTGGCTGAGCGATGGCGACATCCATCGCCCCCGCCAGCGACGCGAAAACCGCGAGAAGCCCCCAGTGCCATCTGGCCGATCGGATCGATCGCAAACGAATGAGCATGCGCTGTCTCCTTAAGTTCCACGTGATGAGGGCCGCGTCCCCCAATCTGCAATGCGATGACTGATTACTACTGGCTAACAAGGGCTTGGCGGTGCGCTCCTGCGGTAACCCACCGGCTCAGCGATCCATCACCGCCAGCACCGCGGTCAGAGGCAGACGCGATCGCGCTTGCCGGTGCTCGCGCTGCCGCAATGGCGGGTACGGGTCATGGCGCCACCATTCCGACAAATGGCTTGTGCACGATCATCCCGCCGCGCTTGATCTTGATCTTGCGGGAATAGAGAGCGCCGTCGATGATGACCGCACCACCAAGGGTTACTCCTTTGCGCTCGGCGGCGAGCAGCGTGCCCGCGAGCTGTGCCTCGCCCTTCAATGTCGGTGAGCCGCCTCTCTCGCCTTCGACGTTCCACAACACGCGCTCCGGTGTCAGGCCACCCGCCAGCTCGACCCGAGCACTGCCGCCCAACTTGAGCTTTCTCTTGACCCGCAGCACCAGCGTGGTGTCGGGAGTGCCGGTGAGCGTCAACACGCTATTGCCTTGTAGCTGGACGTTCTCGAGCTCGAGCACTTGCAGCCCGCTGCCGACCGTAATCGTCACCACTTGGTTCTTGGCTCGTGTGCGGATCTCGGCTTCGTCGGCAGCACCATATCCGGCAACGTTCGCCGCGATCGCAGCGACCTCGTGCGAAAGCGCGATCAGCTCTGCCAGCGCTCGCCGGCAGCGCAGAAAGTTGTCGGAAGTGCCACTGCGGTCGACATGCGGGTGATCCGGCTCGGTCAGTGAGTGACGATCGCATTGCCCGGCGCAATCTGCGTCGGCCGCACACGTTTGGCTCGGATTGGCGTTGCAGCTGCCTCCGACTAGTGGGGCGTCGGTCTTGAAGGTTTCATTGCTGTGGTCGGAGACATAGGCTTCTCGGATACTAATGGTTCGCTCACCGCCCTCTCCTTGGCCGAAAGATACGCTGCTTTCGACAGCGAGGATTCCGATGTCAACGCCTGCCCGAATGTCCATGACGAATCCACAGACACCGGCGCGACTCGGCCCGAGCGGATAAGGCACAGTGAAATCGCCCTCGCCGCCTGCCACCCAGACATCACCGCCGAAAGACAGCAGTCGCTTTCCATTTTCTGCCGCCGAGATCACTCCAAAGCGCTGCAGCGCAGCGAGCGTCGCGCAGTTGTCGTCCTCGCTGTCGAGGTCGCCATCGATCGGTTGATCGTTGTCGATGCCGTCGCCGCAGTTGCCACAGGAAACGCTCTCGACCACGACCGGATGGGAGCAGCTGCCCGCACCGTCGCACTGATCGGCGGTGCAGCCATCACCGTCGGTGGCACACTCCGTGCCGGCGATGGCGTGACAGTTGCCACTATCTTCATCGCATGTTGAGTTGCACTCACCTCCGGTTAGGCATGGGTCGCCGGAGTGGGCGCATGCGCCATCGCCGCAGGTCTCCGTGCCATTGCAGAAGACGCCGTCGTCGCAGGCAGCGTCGTTGTTGCTGTTCTGGCAGCCGAGCAAATGATTGCAGCTATCATCCGTGCACGGATTGCCATCGCCGCAGAAGCCGTGATCGAGCAAATGCGCACAGGCACCGTTGCCGTCACATTGATCGGTGGTGCATTCGACGCCATCGCTGGCGCATGCGGACTGCGCCGGCTCGGCATGGCAGGTCTCGGAACAGCAATCGCCACTGGAAGTATTGCCGTCGTCGCACTGCTCTATCCCGAGAACGAGCGCATCGCCGCAGATAGGCTCGCAGCTCGAAGGCGAGCCGGAGCAAAAGAAGCCCTCTTCCAGCTGACCGGTGTCGGAGCAGCCATCCCCTGCCGACCCATTTCCGTCATCACATTGCTCGTCGCCACTAACGACGCCGTCGCCGACGATGGCAGACTGCAGCTGGCGGAAGAGACCACCGGCAGTGGCGGCATAGAGAACCAAATGATCCGCCGGATCGACGGCCAGCGAGTTGACGTGCACATTGCTCAACCCCTGGTTCAGCGCGGTCCAACCGCTAGCGTTGACGTTGCGATAGACACCGCCGTCACGGCCGACGTAGACAGTCTGACCGTTGCCACGATGGATCAGGATCGCGTTCGCACCGCCGGCAGGTAGCCCGGCTGGGGCCCAACTCGATGCGCTATCGCTGCTGGCCAACACATCTAAGTTGGTTCCTGCATAGACGAGTGATGCATCGGCGGGATCGACGGCAAGTGCATTGACCGACCCAGCGAGCGCGGCCGGAAGCCAGGTTTGCGCTCCGTCGGCAGACTTGAATAGGCCATCGTTCTGGGCGCCCACATAGACCGTCGTTGCATCGGCTGAACCCAGCGCGAGTGCTGAGAAAATCCCGTTGCCGGGCAATCCAGTGGTGGCGATGGCCCAGGTATCTCCGCCATCGACGGTTTTGAACACCCCGCCGTCACTAATGAGGTAAAGCGTCGAAGGCGTATGCGGATCCAACGCCAATGCCCGAGCGTCGAGGCTTCCGGTAATGCCGGTATTTGCCGGGCTCCACGTCAATCCGCCATTTAGGCTCTTGTACACTCCCCCGAACTGAATTGCGGCATAGAGCACATTCGACACCGACGGGTCGCGGACAAGACTGTGAACCCCGAGACGACCAAAGCCCGTGTTTCTTTCTGCCCACGTCAGCCCGTTGTCTACCGACACAAAAACACCGCCCTGGGTCCCGGCATAGTAGGTAGCGGGGACGACCGGATCGGCGATGACGGTGTGAACATGCATTGCGGTCAGGCCCTGACTGGCCGATGACCATGTGGCCGCCGCGTTCGTGGTCTTGTAAACGCCGCGGGCCGTGCCCATGCCGGCATAAAGAACGTTGGAACCGGATGGATCGATTGCTAGCGCGATGACGCGGCGATCGGCAAAGCCGTTGACACTCAGCAACCCGTTGTTTGCAGCGGTCCAGCTTGCGCCAGCAGTGGTGCTCTTGAACAGCCCGGAGGAAGCCGAACCGACATAGAGCGTTGCCGAGGTTACCGGGTCGATCACCAGAGAGCTCAGCAAGGACGGAAGCCCTGAGCTGACGCTGATCCAGCTTTGCGCTCCATCGTCGCTCTTGAACACACCCGTCGCAGCGGAAACAGCGTAGAGGGCGCCATTCAAACCAGGAGCGCGCTTCAATGCGACGACTTGAGTAGTGCCCATGCCATCGCTTGCCGCGGTCCAACTGCCGGCGCCGTCCGTGCTCTTGAACATGCCACCAGTCGTCGCCGCATACACTGTCGTTGGGCTGTCTGGATCTATGAGTAATGCGTTCACTAACACCGGGCCCATTCCGGGTCCCGGCGCGGACCAGCTCGTACCGCCGTCGGTGCTCTTCCGAACGCCGCTACCGCCCGCCAACACTGTTGTCGGCATCACCGGGTCGATCGCGATTGCGCTCGCAGTGCCCCCCGCCTGAGGCAGTGCCGACCAGGTCGTTCCGCCATCGGAGCTTTTCAGCACCCCGCCGGGGATGCCTCCGGCCTGCGCAATCCTGGCAGCATAGACGATCGCACTATCGGACGGCGCGATCGCAACATCGCGGATCGGACCGTCTGCGATATGCCTATGTGAGGCAGCCCAGGTGACGCCACCATCGACTGTCTTGAACACTCCGCCATCGGTGGCAGCGAAAAGAATCGATGGGGTGAGGGGATCGATCTCGAGATCGTAGATTACGCCACCTTCGGGCCCACCCTGGCTCCACTCGTCGATCACCGCCCAGGCCGGTTGTTGTTGCAACAAAGCAAGTGTCACGCCGAGTTGGAGGAAGCAGAGTCCAAACCCTCGGCGGGCGGCCCCAGAATTAAGCATGCGCCGTTCTCCCTGACTTATGTGATTGATGGAGAGCCGCGCCTCCCCCCCAAGTTGCAACGCGGTGACTGGCGCGTGTTAACAGCGCACACCAGGCAAGTCCTTTCGAAATCCTTTCTAGTCAGAACAAATCATTCGCGATCCAACTGCGTACGCCGAGCCGTTATAAGCGGCCAGTCCCCACAGGCACGCGGCTCGGATCCAGCTGCGCCTGCCGCTCAGCCACAGCTCGTTTGCGAACCGGCAGCTGGCGGAACAGCGCCGGCGCTTGCGTCCGTAGCGCTGGAAGCCGCCAGTATGACGTCGCCGATCGCCTCATGGTTCACCCGCACAACAAAAGACCGAATGACCAATCATGAGCCGCCGCGAACACCTCGGACATAGCGGGTATTGACAGAATCAGCCCCGTGCACCAAGCCGTCGCTGAAGCGGATGAGCCACGCGGCGTTAGCGTTCGACCCGTAAGGAGTCGCCGACCAGTAGGAATCAGACTGAGTGCACGCGCACGCCGCGGTGATCACATCTGTGCACGCCGCTCCACAGCTCGTCCCATGGAAGGCGACGTTCACCGCTGGCGCTGATGGATCCCTATCGTCGATCAAGCCGAGCAGCTCCGATTTCGTCGGCAGACGCCAATCGTTGTAGCCGCCGTAGGCCGCCGCATTGAGATCGGTGAGCCACTGCCAGGCAGTGATGCCCATCCCGCCGCTTGTTTCGCACACCCCGGATGCGCACTGCGAGCAATCGTTGGGACTTCCCTCGGTTGCCGCGAGACATGCCGCTTCCGCCGCGGCTGTCGGCTGACAATACGCTCCTCCGAACGAGCATCTTCCTGCCCATCGGTAGGTGTTATTGGCGTCCTGAAGATTCGCGCCGTCTGACGAACCGTCGAGCTTGACCTTCTTCTCCCACATCAATCCGGTGTGGTTGTCGGTGATGGTGCCGTCGGCGTTGTCGGCGAAGCGCAAAGTGTAACAGGGGTCGGTATCGAAGACACAGCCATTGGTGCACGCCAGCACGCCCCCGGCGAAACCTTGACTGGCGCAGCTAGCGCCGTTGAGCGTGCCGAGATCGCAATCCTCACCCGCGTCGATTGCGCCGTTGCCGCAGACTTTCGCCGCCGCGAGGTCCGTCTCACAACTGCTGAGATTGTCGCCGCAGGTCGTCAGAGTCTGATCACAAGTGGTCAGATCCTGGTTGCAGCTCTCGACATCGCTCGGCAGTGCACCACCGGCTACCGCCGCGCCGAGCGAGTCGGTACAGGCGCTGACGAAACTCTGGATCTCGTTGACTGCGGTGGTGCTCGAACAGCTGGTCCCCCCCTTGGTCGCCTTCGCTTCCAGCTTCTGCCAGGCCGAGGCCAGCTTGGCGTTGCACTTGGCGATTGATTCGCCATGCTTCGCCGCGTCGCCCGCCGTCGCCAGCTTCTTGTCCGCCTTGGCGCGGCAAAGCGAGTATTTCGCCGCCGCCTCCTGCATTCCACCTTCGCACTTTTGCTCCGCGGTCGGCGCAGCATGCGCCGCGCCGGCAACCAACAATGCCCCTGCCATGCAAATCATCGCTCGCATCCCTGCTCCCTTTGTTTGACTCGGCGTCCCCTGGCTCTTCGCTGCGCTGCTGCACGGACACCTAATCGTCCAGCCCGTCAGCGACACCTCCCATATGGGAGGGATGCCTCAAGAATGTTTCTGGCCATTGCGGTTTAGCGATGATACGGACCGGACCGTTCATGGGGGGAGTCCAGCGAAGTGGCGCCACGACAGATCCGGGCTGATGAGCTTTCTGAGCTGATCGGATGCATCTACGAGATCGCTCTCGCCGCCGACGGCTGGGACCCATTGCTCGAGCGCACGACGCGCCTCTTTGCGGGTACGGCGACCGTGTTCTTCGTCCAGGATCGGCACCAGAGCGGACTGCAGTTCTCGCGCTTATGGGGCCTGCCGGAGACCGCCCTTATGGAATTCGAGAGCCGGTTCGCGCCGCTCGACGTCGGCATCGATACTTTGCTGGCTCAGCCTCCGGGCAGTGTCATCACCGACGAGTCCACGCCGCGGGAGATCTATCGGTCGAGCGAGATCTTCAACGATTTCCGCCGACGCTGGAGCGCCGAGCGCTATCTTGCCTGCGATGTTTTCCGTGACGAGCGCCGCTTCGGCATCCTGGCGATCCAGGCCACCGGCAGCCGCGCTCCATTCTCCTCGACCGAAGCTGCTGCCATGCTGCGCCTGCTCCCCCATCTGCGCAGAGCGGTGCAAATTCGCACCCAGCTGAGCCAGATGAACGCTCATCAAAGCGTGCTCGAGGAGCTGGTCGATGGTCTACTCGTGGGCGTGGTTCTATTGAACGAGTGCGCACAGGTAATCTACGCCAATGCCGCCGCGCGACGCATCGATCAGCTGCACGACGGCTTGAGGATCGCTCGCGGGCAGCTTCTCGCCGGCTCGCCGGCGGACGACCGGGCCTTGCGCCACGCCATCGGCGCGGCACTGGGCACTTCGAGCTCTACCCACTCGAAGGAAAGCGGAGTGCTCGCGCTCCGACGACCGTCGGGTGCGCGACCGTTTACGATCCTGGTGAGCCCCGGACCCGGTCTCGATTCGCCGTCACCCCTGCGCATCGCGTCCGCCGTCATGCTGATCGGCGACCCCGATGCGCGGCTCGAATCGGGGCCGGACCTTACGGCCCAGCTCTACGGATTGACGCCGGCGCAAGCGCACCTGGCTAACTCGCTCGCAGCCGGCGAGTCCCTCGAAACGTATGCAGGGACGCGCAAGGTCGCGCTGTCGACAGCGCGCTGGACGATGAAACAGGTGCTGGCCAAGACTGGCACGCGCCGCCAAGCGGACCTGGTGCGGCTGTTACTGACCGGACCCGGCGGTGTCGTGAAGCTCTGACAGAATCGCCTGGCGCAGACTTCGGCTCCTCTTATGCGTGTACTTGATCGAGCCAATGCCCGAGACCGACGAGGTCGAGCTCTATCGCCGTTCGCTTTGCCTCGGCGAGCAGCCGGCGCGCTTTCCGACCACTGCGATGAGCTAGACAACCGCGGGCGTACTCATATTGGATATGCGCTCGCACCGCCCAGTTGCCCATGTGCTCGCAGATCGCAATCGCCTCTTCATAGTGCTGCACCGCCCGCTGCCATTCACCGGTGCACTGAGCCAGTAAGGCAAGGTATGCATCCGCCGGTCCGACCATGGCAAATGCCGGGGGCGCCACGACAACTGTCCCTCTCCAAGGTTGAAGCATGGCGTACAGCGTCCGCGCAGTTGCGGCGTCACCAAGATGAGCACAGACGCGTGCCAATGCCGCTGCGACATGCGGGATCAGCAGCATCCGGAAGGGCCCTGAGAGAACGCTAATGTCGAGCGCGCGTGCCATCGATTGCTCAGCTTCGGCGCTGCGGCCCAGCTCGGCGTAGATCGCGGCGAGGTTCGCATGCCCAACTGGCTGGCGTGGATAGCGCCTGACGAACAGCTCGAGGACGGCAACCAGCTCACCCATGCGTCCCTGATAGGCGCGCACTCCCGCCATTTGGGTGGAGAAGAATGCCAGGCCGATATCGGCGAATCCGAGACTGGCGGTGCGCAGCGCCTCTTGCGCAAGATGCTCCGCATGCAACAGCCGGCCGCTCATATGACTCTGCATTGCGCGGAGGTAGGTAGCGATCCATCGATACACGTCAGTCCCGAGGCCCGCGGCGAGGGCGGCGAAGTTGTCGATTTCCGCGGCCGCATCATGGATGCGGCCGACCTCGAGCAAGTCATGGATGCGTAGCAGCCGCGCTTCCTGCAGCAGGTGCGGCAGCTCCAATTTTTCCACCAGGAATACCGACTGACTCGAAAGATGAAGTCTATCGGCCGGCATGGAGGTCGCGGAAGAAAGCCAACGGCGACTGACCAACGCTGCCGCAAGCGCGGCCGCGTCACCGTCGCGACGCGCCGCTTCTTCGACCTCGCGTTCTACCCGTTCGCGTTCCGCCGGCTCGGTCTGTCGCGGGTCCGGCACCTGATCCGAAAGCACTTCGATTGCTGCCCGGATGAAGGTCAGCAGGCGCTCGGCCTCGACCGGCCGCTCGCCCCGCGCCATCTTCGCGGAAGCTGCCTCGGCCTGCGACAGTTGCGCAGCCTCGTGAAATGCCCGGCGTGCCGTGTCTTCGTCGCCGATTCGCGACAGCGCGTCGCCCATACTCGACAGCAGGCCGAACCGCTGCACGGCGCGCTCGGGATGAAACCGCTCGAGCAGGTGGACGGTCCGACTGAACCATCCAGCGGCCTCGTTGAAAGCTAGCTTGCTGAAATGTTGGTATGCCAGCCTTTGTCCACAATCGATCGCCGCCTCGGCAGTTTCCGCGTCCGCTCCTTCGCTGGCGTGATGCGCCAGCTCCGGCAGCCGATCCGGGTTGACATCGAGCCCGCCCGCCAAGACAGTCGCAACGCGGCGATGGGCCGCTTTGCGCTCGTCCTCAGAAAGCTTGGCCAACAGTTGCTCCCCATACAACTGGTGGCACAGCTCGTATTGCTCGCTGGCCTTGGCCATGACCAGGCCGGCCCCGAGCCCGGTGATTAGCGCTTCGTCTACCTGGACGCGGTCGCCGCAAAGTTCGGCCAGCTCGGCGCTATCGAAAGCGCGGCCGAGGAGCCCCGCCCAGCGCAGGACGATCCGTGTGGTCTCACCGATGGCGGCCAGTCTCCGCTCGATCGCGCTGCGCACGCTCGGAGGTAGCTCGAGTGCCCGCACCTCACCCTCCACCGACCAATCAAGGCCGTCGCGGCGAGCGAGCCCACGGCTGACGACATAGTGCCAGTACTCCGCAACGAACAACGGCAATCCACCGCTATATTCGAAAATGGCGGCACACATATCGTCCGGCACCCTGCCTGCGGCGAGCTCGTGCAACATCCGCCGCACCTCCTCTGCATCTAGCGGGGCCAAGACGACACTGTTGCCGTGAACATGGTCGCGCGCCACCGCGCACAAATCCTCCACCCGGGCGCTCGCGTCGGACTCGCTATTGCGCCATGCCGCGACCGCGGCAATAGGCACCGGTTCGACCGACTCCAGCAGCTGCACGAGGACATCGATCGAATCGAGGTCGGCGTCATGGAGATCGTCGAGACAGAGCAAGATCGGCCGGTCTACCGCAGCACGCTGAAAGAAGCGCAATACCGCGGCATACAAATCGCTGCGAGTAAGAGGCGATGCCGGCGGCTTGAACCATTTGCCGTGCAGCCGTGCCGCCAGCGATGGAGCGAGCTGACATAGCGCCGCCTCACAGGACTCCATTTCGGCGCGCAAAGCTTCATCGGTTTTTGAAGCCGCATAGGCGATAAGGATCTGTCGCCACAGTGCAAACGACGCGACGCCGCGATGCGGGTCGCCGTGAGCCCAAAGGACGGCCACGCCCTCGTCGCGAGCCATTTCAGCGATCTCCTGGAGCAATCGGCTCTTGCCAATGCCTGGCCCTCCACCGATCAGGGTGAGTGACGGGACGCCGGCCCGCACCTGCGCAATCACATCGCTTGCCATGGCGATCTCGCGTTCTCTGCCGGCCAAACGCAATCGATTGGAGGTGGAGACCGCTTTGCGGGCGCGGATCGTTGCGGTGAAGCGATAGCCGCGGCGAGCGACGGTTTTGATGAAGCTCGACGGTATGTCACCGAGCGCCTTGCGGGCTCGGTGAATGCACACGTTGAGGGCGTTTTCGAAGACGTCCTGCTCGGGCCAAAGGGCATCGAGCAGCTCGCGTTTCCGCACCATCCTTCCGGGATTGTGCATGAAGAAAAGAATCAGATCGAAAGTCTTCGGCTCGACCGGCACCACCACGCCATCGCGGCGCAACTCTCGCCGTACCTCGTCGATAGAAATGTTCGCGAAATGGTAGATCAACTGCGCCCCCCCGATCCCCACACCAAATCGAGTCTTCAGCTTACGTCCCGAACCAACTCCGACTTAACTGCATGCAACTTCTCGAAGATCCCTTCGATCACCTTCTCCTTGCCGCCGAAGAGTGCGTCGGGTCCGCCGGCGTGCAGATTGCTGAAGGGCGGCTCGTAGAGCGCCGCGGCGTCGATCACCCCGCGCGCCGTCAATTGCTCGATCACCATTTCGACGAAGCGGATCTGCGGCGCCGTCAGGCTGCGGTTGGAGAGGAATTCGGAAAACAACGCCTGCGCGGCAGCGCGGTCCATGCCGATTAGGCCGCGGACGAAATGCGCCAACGACGGCGCTTCGCTGCGCGCCAACAGCCCGCGCAGCAGCGTCTCGCCGTCACCTTCGCCGATCTCGATCAGGGTCTGCTCGAGTCCCTGCAGGTCCGTCTGGGTCAGCGGCTGGTTCGTGCGTAGGCGATGAATGACGATGTGGTGGAGATGGTTTTTCAGGAACTCCTTGACCTTCCTCTCGTAGAGCACACCGGTCATCTTCGGCAATACGAGCAGCTCCTCCTCATGCACCGCGGTCAGCTCATCCTCAAAGTTGGTGTAGACGACGTTGCGGCTCTTCTTGTCGAGGAACGGCACCAGCCCGCGCAACCGCCTGCGCAGATCCTCGAGCACCCGCAAGTCGATGCATTCCCAGAAGCCGCTTTCCTGAATCGCGGCGAGATAGCCGAGCTGCTCGCGCACCACCGGAATCGCGCTCTTCTCCTCCAACAACATCGCAATTTCGACCACTCGCTTGCGGTTCTTTTCGAACAGCCGCTTGTCGTCCTCGACCAGCGCGACCTGCATCTGGAGCACGAGCCGATCGAAGTAGCGCGACTGGATGTCGTCGGTCTCAATCTCGCTCGGCAGCCCGGCGACATCGCGCTGCAACAGCTCGACATCGGCCTCACTCAGCCGCTCCCAGACGTGGCGCCGGCGAAAGCGATCGACCGCCTCGAGCTGCATGCGGACAATGAAGTTGTCGCGGTTCATCGCCGCCACTTCGCCGTGCAGTTGGTCGATCAACGCGCCGGCGAGCTTGCGTTCGGGATCGAGCTCGGGGTTCGCCTGGACCTGCGCCAACAAGCGCGCCCGCAAGCGGAACAGCCGGGTGCCGAGCGGTGCGACCGCAGTGCCCTCGATGCCATCGGGGTTCTGCCGGAAGAAGTCGAAGTTGAAGCAGAAGTCGAAGACGCGGAAGTCGCGCTTGTCGTCGTCGGGTCCGAACAGTCCCGGGCACAGGCGCGTGCCGCGGCCGATCATCTGCAAGAACTTGATCTTCGAGTAGACCGGCTTGAAGAACACCAGGTTCGCCACCTCGGGAACGTCGATGCCGGTGTCGAGCATGTCGACCGAGATCGCCAGGTGCGGCGCTTTGTCGCGCTGCGAGAAGTCGTCGAGCAGGCTCTGCGGGTACTTAGCGTAGTTGTCGATCACGCGGGCGAAGTGGCCCTTGTGATGCGGGTAGTGGTGATCGAAGCGCGCCTCGATGAACTGGGCATGCTCGTGGTTGCGGGCGAACAGGATCGTCTTGGCGAGCCGGTCGCCGCCCTCGACCTTGTGGCCGTGCTGCATCAGGTGCTGCAACACCTTGTCGGCGGTGTCCTGGTTGAAGAGCCAGCTACTAGGTCCGCCCGCCCTCTCGCGATCTCTTCTTCCAGCTTCGCCAATCGCCTGAGGATCAACTGGGGGGAATCGTACTGTACCCTAGCGTGCTCCACTTCCTTGTAGCGGTTGATCGAAAGATCGTAGTCATTCGCGGCGATCTCGGCCTTGGGCACGAAAAAGCTCTGCTCCGTGCGCGCGCGCTGCTTCTCGGCGTCGCGGTTTCCCGAGCGGGCGAGGATGTCGGGGAGGTCGCTCTTGTCCGGCTGCGGGGTGCGTTTGTCGTCGAGCGAGTAGCCGTCGCTCTTCATGTCGTAGAACCACACCTCGTCGGTGCCGCCGGAGTTGGTCTTGGTCAACAGCAGGATTGCGGTCGACACGCCGGCGTAGGGTTTGACACGCCCGACGGCATCGAGATGATTGCGTCGAGCTTGTGCTCCTCGACCAGGATCTTGCGGAGCGTCTTGTGGGCCTTGCTCGAGCCGAACAGCACGCCGTCGGGGACGATCACCGCGGCGCGGCCGCCGATCTGCAACAGCCGCAGCACGAGCGCGAGGAACAGCAGCTCGGTCTTCTTGGTTTTGACGATCCGCTGCAGGTCCTTGGCGGTGGTCTCGTAGTCGAGGCTGCCGGCGAACGGCGGATTGGCGAGCACCAGCGAATACTTCTCGGCGTCGTCCGCCTGCTTCTCGTCGCGCTCGGCGAGCGAGTCGCGGTAGCGGATGTCCGGATTCTCGACCCCGTGCAGCAGCTTGTTCATGCTGCCGATGCGCAGCATGGTGCTGTCGAAGTCGTAGCCGTGGAAGGTGCCTTGATTGAAACGGCGGCGCGCCGCGGCGTTGTGGTAGATCGCGTCGCTGTGATGGGCGACCAGATACTCGGAGGCGGCAATCAGGAAGCCGGCGGTGCCGCAGGCCGGGTCGCAGATGACATCCTTGGGCGTCGGCGCGGTCATCTCGACCATCAGCTTGATGATGTGGCGCGGGGTGCGGAACTGGCCGTTCTGGCCGGCGCTGGCGATCTTGCCGAGCATGTACTCGTAGAGGTCGCCCTTGGTGTCACTGTCGTTCATCTCGATCGCGTCGAGCTGGTCGACGACGTTGGCCAGCAGCCGCGGCGTCGGCATCAGGAAGAGAGCATCCTTCATGTGGTGCGAGTAGGTGCTGCCTTCCTTGCCGCCGTCATAATTGCCGAGCGTCTTGATGAACGGGAAGACTTTATCGCGCACGGTCCCGAACATCACCGCCGGCGCCGTCTCCTTGAAGCGTGACCAACGCAGGGCCTCTTGTTTCGTTGTGAAGATTGGCTCCTCGATCGGCTTTCCAGTTCGCTGCGCCTTATCTTCCTTGCGGGTCTGCACCTCATCGAGGCGTTTGATGAACAGCAGATAGGTCAGCTGCTCGATGACGGTCAGCGGATTCGAGATTCCGCCCGCCCACATCGCGTCCCAGATGCGGTCGACCCTGGCTTTGAGCTCTCCGGTGATCATGCGTTTCTCATCGCCGGCATAGATGCGCGAAGTCGGTGGGCGCGGTCAAACAGAGGCTTAGAGGCTTTCGGGCTCGAAGGCCTGGGCTGAACGAACCGGCGCCCCCTGACGACGAGGGTGCGCTAGGCGAAGGTCGCTAGCCAAGCCGCTCGCACGTCCTCAGATCCAGCACATCAACGCGCCAATCGGGTTGCGCGCAGAGAGGGAGAAAGTCCTTGTCGAATGTAAGAAGTCGACAATGGGCGACCTTGGCTGCGGCCGCTACCCAGAGGTCGTTCTTCGCATTGAAGAGGCTCCAGCCGCTCTTTAGCGCCAGGGTAGACAAGTCAGCGTACGCTTCGTGCACCCGACGATCCGAAAGATCGACAATGACCAACCAGTCCTCGAGCTGCAACAGGCGCTCCTGCTTGTTCGAACCCCATCCCAGCTTGCGACTGAAAGCGAGCATCTCGCCAATCGACACTTCGCAGATCAAAGGCCGAAAGGGCGCTCGCTCGAGCTGATATTTCTGCTCCAGGAGCTGGGCGGTCAAGTCATTGCGCACCCAGTGCAGAAGGACCGACGTGTCTAAGAGAAAGGGGCGCGGCATCCCTCAACGCATAGCCGCCAGCGCTGCAGCAAATTCCTCGTCGCTCTCGTCGGCAGGGATCCAACCTCGGATCGTTTTGAACACTGACGGCTGGTTCGGGTTCCGTGTGGCGAGCTTACTGTACTCTACCGGCACATTCGGGCTGGGCATCGTCCGGAAGAATTCATCGTCGCTGGCGGCGGGTGCCAAGGCCGTCGCGTCTACTCTCAGCAGCGCACCCGAAGGACGGAAAATGGCGTCGCCCTCGAGCACGACATCGTGGTTCAGCAATTCCCGTAAGTCGTGAATCGGCTCGATGCCCTCCCACACCACCGCGACGACATTGCCGCCGACATGGATCTTCAAAACGCGCTGGCTCACACCGATCAAGTCGAGCCGGCCCGTAAGCCGCACCCGCTTCGGTGCCGGGACAGCGGAAGCCAAGTCTTCTGCGGCCCGTACGATTTCGTCGTCAATCCGTGCGATGCTCGTCACCTCCGAATCTGGCAAGGTGACGGCGCTCAGGCCGGTGTGAAGCCAACGCCTACAAGATCCGATCCGCTGCAACATCGGGGCGTCGAATCGTTCGCTATCCTTACGCCGGCTGCCGATGTCAATGAGTGAGCCTGCCAGCAGCTCGAACGCCGTCTGCTCGCCTGTTGGCCCAGGGGTATCCCAGAACTTTAGTTGCTTGAATAGCTGAGGCGCAGCCTCGCCGAGTGTTGGAATTGCGAGTCGCAGTAGCGTTGTCGCGCCGTCCCCTGCTCGATGGCCAACAAACCGAACGTCCGTCGCCTTGGCCAAGGCCGTAGCGCCACGACTGCGTGCGCGGCTCGAGTGGAAGAACGCCATCCGAGCCGCGCCGCGAAGGTGCCCACGCACGCCCGCAAGCACAGGCGCGATCAGCTCGACGCGCGGGCGCTCGCCGAGTCCTTCGGTTCCATGAACTGCCAATGTTCGTTCAACGAGATTCAACGCGGTCTCACCAATCCTGCTAGCGCTGCGACTTTGCCATTGTGCGCCGTCTCAGTAAACGCTACCGGGCCGCGGCCAGGCTGTGGTGGGGGTGGTGCAAGTTCAGCGTTCCAGCCGGCGGTCCCGGTCGAGGCTGGAACCGAGCTGCGGGCAGCTGCGCGTGCTAAACGCGTGGGCTGTAGCCATTTTGGATCGTCGAGTGGATGGGTTGGCCACTTCGCACGTGCCGCGGCTACCTGTGAGGCATAGCGGGAATCGCGCGCAGCGAAAGGCGGCGAACGACTGGGAGGAAGTGATTTTCTCGCGAAGCACGCGAGGCGCTAATGTCAGCGGTGCCTGCTACTCGGAGTCGCACCCGATGATCCAGCCTTCCTTATTTTGAATCACAGGATCGTCCGGCAGCCCCGGGCTACGTTCGCCCAGCGCTACGAGCGCCAACAGCAACGCTCCGACCGCCGTGTCGAACGGGTCTTCGCCATTCGGTCCCTCACCGAAGCCCTCGTCGAACTCCGCATTTAGTTCCGCCGCGAGCTCGATTGGCTGGTGCGCGAGCACTTCGCGAATCCGATCGCAGGCAGCTTTGCGCCACGAATGGCTGCGTTTGTTGTTTCCGCGTATGCCGAGAACCGAGTAGGCGTCACCTGGATAGGTCTCAACGATCACCTTGCCGCGCTCCGCAAGCAGATGCGCAAGATCCGCGCCGTCGAACGGCCAGAGCGCCACACCTTTCAGCCGCCCTGGGCGGATGATCTCCTGCCAACCGCGAAGGGTTCCGCTTCCGACTTGCTTTCCGAACTTGCACCAGAACAGCACCTCGGCGGTTCCGATTCGATAAGGCGCGCGCCGTTCACAGCGCCGCAGCAAAAGAGTGGGATCGGCCTCCGACAATTCGAGAACGCGCCCAGCCATCTGCTTCTTCTTGCCCTCGCCACAGAAGAACGGTCGGGCGGGACTGACGAGATCGAGACTGCCCGCTTTCTGAAAGAATTCTGCTGGCGCCGATTCGAGGAAAGCGGCGGAACTCGTCACGTCAGGCCGAAACGCTTGCGGTAGCCCGATCACGAAGTCGAAACCGAGCACCACCGCTTCGTAAGACGTCACCTGCTCGAGCCACGCACCCGTTTGGGAACCAATTCGAACGGGCGGCGCGAGGCGGTACTTTGCGCCATCCCACTGAGCAACACACGCCCAGCGCTTAGCGTCCGCACCCCAGTCCGCGTGGACAATGGTCGGACGCGACAATCCTTTCCACTGTTTCAGCCGCGGCTCACGCGTCAGAAGCGCGGCGCTATTATGGATTGAACCTGCCGCTCGAGCGGTGCGCACCGAAGGCGTAACTCGGTGGATCGCAGGGGCCGCGCTCTGGCTCTGGGAACGCGGCGGGGGATCGGCTCCGACGAGATGTAATCGAAGTGTCGCCTCAATCGAGCCGGAAGCGGATAACAGGCCGTGGACGGCTTCGTAATCGACCTTCGTGTCGTCTGTCTGGTGCCCCGGCCATACTAGGCTGTGGTCCGCCAGGACCAGCTGGTATTCGCGGCCGGCGATCGTGACGTGCACCACGCCGCGGCTCTGCTTCGAGCAATTGAACGAGCAGCCGAGGTTGATCGCGCGATGATCGCTCGACAGTTTCAACACTCCAACCGTGGGATGCATGCCTCGGCGGACTGGCACGCTGGGGTGGCCACTGCAAGCAGCCCCATTTTGAGCGGTTGGAATAGCGGCCCGGCTAGACGGTCTAGACCCCCAAGGTTGAGCGTAGGGTCGCGCCACGTGAGCGCCGATCCAGTGGGCGGATTGTTCGGCGTGCCGCGAGTCGTATGCGACTGTCGGACGGGCGCCTGCCAGGCTCGACTGAAACCGTGAACTATCGCTTGCCGCCGGCTCGCGAGCGCGTCGCTTCGTCGAGTGCCGCCCGGTTGCAGCGGCGTGTGCTCCAGTCGGGGCTAATCGGGCAGTGATGCGAGCGGCCAGGGCGCGCAGTTGCGGTACAGCCGTCGCGCCGCGCTGATACCCGGGCGGCGGCGGTACCGCCTACGCTTGGACTCGAGGGTCGATTAGGTGCGCCTGGCCAACCATGGTGAAGAACCGGCGCGGGTAGTTGCGCAGCGTCTCGAGGAACCCTGCGGGGTCCAGTCGAGTCCTTCGTTCGACAAATGATCGAGCTCTTCGATCTCTCGGATAACCGAACTGGCGGTCGCAGCCGACGCCGCCGGGTAGGCGTCGCGCAGTGCCCGGCGCTGGGTCGTCTCCGCCAGAAGACGCAGCCCGCGGCGCACTACTTCGACGTTGCTCTTGAGCTTCAGGCGCACCTTCAACGAATGAACCAAACGCAGCTCCTCGGCCGGTAAGTAATGCTGGATTTTGCATTCGATTTCATACCTTGCGAGTACCCACACCGTCGCGCCTAGGCAATGAGCCAAATGGGGCGACGGTCCCATTCGAGGCTGGAACCGAGCTGCGGGCAGCTGCGCGTGCTAAACGCCCGAGAGCTTCATGCCGGCGCTGCTTACGGCGCCGCCACTGGCTCTCGTTCGAGCCTTCGGGCTTCGGTGATTCAAATTCTCCTCGGGTTTCGAGCGGGATTTCGATGCGCGAGGCTGCGCTCGGGGGCAAGCCACCGCGCCGAACGGGCCCACCCGCAACTTCCCCGAACCCCGCACAGATCCGAAGGCTCGAAGGCTCGAACCACCCGGCGACGGCAATTGACGCGTGGGCGAAAATTAGGCGAAGATGCGCTCGGCTTCCATGCGCATCGCCTGTCTCTATTTGCCCGGCTTTCCTCTCGCTGCCCTGTTGCGGATGCGGCCGGAGCTGCGCCGCGAGGCGGTTGCGGTCATCGATGGCGACGGCCCGCGCGCCAAGGTGCTGGCGGTGGCGCCGGCGGCCGAGAGCGCCGGTATTCGTCCCGGGCACACGTCCGCCCAAGCGCGTGCCATCGCCGCGCAGGTTCAACTGGAGGTCCTTGCGGCCGAGGCGCTGCGGGGGGCCCAAGCCGCGCTGTGCGATGTCGCCGAATCGTTCTCGCCGCGCATCGAAGACGCCGGCGACGGCGTGGTCTACTTCGACCTGAGCGGCCTGCACAGTCTCTATCCGAACGAAGCTGGTCTCGCCGATGCGATCGCGGAGCGGGCCCGCTACCTGGGTGTACCGGCGCAGGTCGGCATCGCCGGCTCGAAGATCGCCGCCTACCTCGCCGCGCGTGACGGCAACGGCTGCGCCGCGATTCCCCCCGGCGAGGAGTGGTCCTTTCTTGCGCCGATGCCGGTCGGCCTGCTCGAGCCGAGCCCGGCCCTCGTCGAGACGCTGCGGCGCTGGGGCATCAAGACCGTCGGCGAGCTCGCCGCCTTGCCGGCGCGAGCGATCGGCACGCGCCTCGGCCCGGAAGGCGTCGCCCTGGTGGCGCGGGCGCGCGGCGAGGATGCCCAGCCGCTGGTGCCGCGCACTCTGCCGCTGCAGTTCGAAGAGAGCGTCGAGCTCGACTACGGCCTCGATGCGATCGAGCCGTTTCTGTTCGTGCTGCGCCCGCTGCTCGAGCGGCTGACGGCGCGGCTGGCGGTGCGCGGCCTCGTCTGCGGCGATCTGCGCCTGTCGCTGCAGCTCGACTCTCGCGGTCGCGAGGAGCGGACCGTCATCGTCAGCGCGCCAAGCAACGAGGTCAAAGCGATGCTGGCGCTGGTGCGGGTGCATTTCGAAGTCCATCCGACGGCGGACGCGATCACGGCGGTACGAGTGCTGGCGGTATCGGAGAAGCTGCGGCCGGCGCAGCTCGATCTGTTTCAGCCGAGCGGGCCGGCGCCCGCCCAATTGGCGGCGACGCTGGCGCGGCTGGCGGCGATCTGCGGCGGCGACAAGGTCGGCGCGCCGGTGGTGCTCGACGAGCATCGCCGCGATGCCTTCGCCGTCGAGCCGTTTCGGGGCGAAGCCGGCAAGCCGGTCCGCGCGGCACCGCCGCCGCGGCCGCAAGGCTTGCTGCTGTCGCTGCGGGCCTTCCGGCCGCCGCAATCGGTCGAGGTCTCCTGCCAGCGCGATCGGCCGGAGTTCGTCCGCGGCAGCGGCATCTCCGGGCGGGTCGTCCAAGCCGCCGGTCCGTGGCGGCTCTACGGCAGTTGGTGGAACGAGCGGCGCTATGCCCGCGACTACTACGACGCCCAACTCAGCGACGGCGCGGTCTACCGGCTCTACTGCGACCTCTACTCGAGCCAGTGGTTCGTCGAGGGCATGTATGACTGAGCCCGCCTACATCGAGCTGCGCAGCCGTAGCGCCTTCAGCTTTCTCGCTGCGGCCTCGCTGCCGGAAGATCTGATCGCGCATGCGGCGTCGCTCGGCTACCCCGCGGTGGCGCTCGGCGATCACGAGGGAGTCTACGGCGCGCCGCGCTTCCACCAGGCGGCGAAGAAGGCGGGCCTGCGGGCGCTGGTCGGGGCAACCGTCACCGGCGACGATCTGCTGCTGCTGGCGAGCGATGCCGCCGGCTACCAGAACCTCTGCCAGCTGATCACTGCGAGCAAGCTGCGCGCCGCCAAGGGCGAGTCACGGGTCGAGTGGCGCGATCTGGAAGAGCACAGCGACGGCTTGATTTGTCTGGCGCGTCCGATCGATCGCAGCGATCCGACGCAGACGGACCTCGCTGCCATCCGCACTCTGCAGCGGCTCTTTCCCGGCCGTCTCTATCTCGAGCTGCAGCGCCACTTCGATGCGCAAGAGGAGCGGCTCAACCGCCGCTTGATCGACGCCGCCGGCGCCTGCCGGCTACCGCTGGTGGCGACCAACGACGTCCGCCACGCTTGCGCCGACGCTCGCCGGCTGCTCGACATCCTCACCTGCATCGGCACCAAGACCACGCTCGACGCCGCCGGCCGACGGTTGCTCGCCAATGCCGAGCGCCATCTCAAGCCGCCGCCGGAGATGGCGCATCTGTTCCGCGACCTGCCCGAAGCGATCGCCAATACTCGCCGCATCGCCGAGCAGTGCCAGTTCACCTTGGAGAATCTCGGCTATCGCTTCCCCGAGTATCCGCTGCCGGCAGGGATGAGCGCTGACGCCTTTCTGCGCCAGCTGACCGAGCAGGGCGCGCGCCAGCGCTACGGCAAGGTGCTGTCGCAGAGAGTGCGGCGCCAGCTCGAGCACGAGCTGACGATCATCGGCAAGCTCGAGCTCGCCGGCTATTTCCTGATCGTCTGGGACATCGTCCGCTACTGCCGCGAGCAAGGCATCTTGGCTCAAGGCCGCGGCTCGGCGGCGAACTCCGCGGTCTGCTACTCGCTCGGCATCACCGCCGTCGATGCCGTCGGCATGGAGCTGCTGTTCGAGCGCTTCCTTTCCGAAGAGCGCGGCGAGTGGCCCGACATCGACATCGACCTGCCCAGCGGCGACCAGCGCGAGAAGGTGATCCAGTACGTCTACCAGCGCTACGGCGAGCGTGGCGCGGCGATGACCGCCAATGTCATCACCTATCGCACCCGCAGCGCGGTGCGCGAGGTCGGCAAGGCGCTCGGCTTTCGCCTCGATCAGGTCGATCGGCTGTCGAAGCTGCTCAGCCGCTTCGAGTTCCGCGACGATCTCGACGATCTGCAAAAGCAGCTCAAAGCCGGCGGCGTCGATCCTCGCGCGCCGCGGGTGCGGATGCTGGTCGATCTGGTGCAGCAGATTCAAGGATTGCCGCGCCATCTTGGCCAGCACTCCGGCGGCATGGTGGTCGCGGCGGGCC
>DASPMH010000268.1:0-3467 GCA_035627175.1 Terriglobales bacterium
GCGACCGGCGTGCGGTGCTGTCATTCCTGAGGGCGTCCTACCCGGTGCCGCTGTCGCTGTGGCAGCGGCTGAGCTTGGTGGTGCGCTTCGTTCACATCACCAACCAGGTGCGGGCGTACCACTCGCAGGCACAGATGCTGGCAGTCGCCGATGCGGTATTTCGCCGGGTCGCCGCTCGGCCGGTTACTCTGCTCGAGTGCGGCTGCGGCAAGGGCGGCTCGACGGCCAAGCTGTCGCTGATCGCCCAGCTCGCCGGCGGGCGATTGATCGCCTGCGATTCTTTCAAAGGAATGCCGCCGAACGACGAGCGCCACACCGATCTCAAGGGCCGGCCGATGGTGTTCCGTGCCGGTGCCTTTCGCGGTCGTTTGCGCGAAGTGCAGCGTGCTGTCGAGAGCTACGGCGCGCCGCAGGCGGTCGACTACCGCAAGGGTTGGTTCGCGGATACGTTGCCGGTTTTGCAAGAGCCGATCGATGTCGCCTTTCTCGACGTCGACTTGCTCGAGTCGACGCGGGTCTGCCTGCGCTACCTCGTGCCGCGCTTACGGCCGGGAGGAGTGATCTTCACCCAGGATGGCCACATCACTGCTATCGCCCAACTGCTCGGCGACGCCCGCTTCTGGCAGGAGGAGATCGGCATTCCGCCGCCGCGCATCGCCGGGCTCGGCCGCAAGAAGTTCCTGCGCATCGAGCCCGATCCGGGTGGTACCTCCGGTCCGGATTACACGGCCTGCATTTGATCGCGGGCGGAGAGCTCGGTCTCCAGGCGGGTCATCTCGTGCTCCAGCCGGCTCCAGGCTTGATCGATCTGCTCGAGATCGCCGGAGCGGGCGTGCAGGTCGAGCTGAGCCGCCGCCTCGGCGGCAGTGCGCGCCGTCAGTGTCGCCAGCGCGCCTTTGAGCGAGTGAGCGGTGTGGGCAATGATGCGGGTATCGCGCGCCGCGATCGCCTGGCGCAATTGCCGCAACAAGGTCGCGCTCTCGCGGCGGAACTCGACGATCACCTCGCTGAGCAGGTCGGCGTCGTCTTCGACGCGTACTCGCAAGGCTGGGTAATCGACGACACTGGCGACAGGGTTGTCGCTGATTGCCGAAATGGTCCGCTGCGCCGGCCCGCCGAGCGCCTCGAGAGTCGAGAAGAGCTCGGCTGCCTCTACCGGCTTGGCGACGTAGGCATCCATGCCCGCGGCGAGGCAGCGCTCGCGATCGCCCTGCATCGCATGTGCGGTCAGCGCCACGATCGGAATGTGGGTGCCGTCGGTGTCCTCACGGCGGCGAATGGCGATGGTCGCCTCGATGCCGGTCATCTTCGGCATCTGCACGTCCATCAGTACCAAATCGAAACGACCGACCTCGATCGCCGCGACCGCGGCCTGACCGTCCTGAACGGCGACGACCATATGGCCGCGCTTCTCGAGCATGCGGACCACCACCTTGCGATTGACAGCGTTGTCTTCCGCCACCAGAACGCGCAGCCGGGTGCGGGTCGCACCGATCGGCGGGCAGACCTGGTGGCTGACCAGCTCACGGTGGGAAGTGATCGACTCGATCGCCTCGAGCAGGTGCGAGCGGGCGATCGGTTTGGTCATGCAGACGACATCGCTCATCTGTGCGCCGCGCTCGTTCTGCGCTCCGGAGGTCGTCAGCAGGATGATCGGAATCTTGTGCAGCTGGCTGTCTTCGCGGATCAGCCGAGCCAGGGTCGGTCCGTCGATGCCCGGCATGCGCGCATCGAGTAGCAACAAGCCGTAGGGGGATCCCGACGCCGCGCCGGCGCGCAAGGCGCTGAGGGCGCTCTCGCCGTCGGACACCGCATGCGCGGCGATGCTCCAGCCGCGCAGCATCTCGAGGAAGATCTCGCGACTGGTGGCGCTGTCGTCGACGACCAGAGCGCGCAAGCGCTGGGTTGCGGCACTCGGCGCCGGCATGGCGCGATCGCTCGGGCCGATGCCGAAGGTTGCGGTGAAATGGAAGGTGCTGCCCTTGCCGAGACCGCTGTCGAGCCAGATGCGGCCACCCATCAGCTCGACCAGTTGCGAGGCGATGGTCAGCCCGAGCCCGGTGCCACTGTAGGGGCGGCTCATCGAGCCGTCGGCCTGAACGAAAGGCGCAAAGATCAACGACTGCTGGTGGCTGGCGATGCCGATACCGGTGTCGGCGACGGCGAAGTGCAAGACGACCTGGTGCGGCTCGTGGGACTCGACGCGGACCCGCACCACCACTTCGCCATTCTCGGTAAACTTGATCGCGTTGCCGACCAGATTGAGCACGATCTGGCGCAAGCGACCTGGGTCGCCGACGACGCCATCGGGCACGTCCGCGGCAACGTCACAGGCGAGCTCGAGGCCTTTTTGATGCGCCCGCACCGCCAGGGTTCGCAGCACGTCATTGAGCCCGTTGCGCAGCTCGAACGGCGTGGTGTCGAGGGTCAGGCGGCCCGACTCGATCTTGGAGACATCGAGAATGTCATTGATCAAAGTCAGCAGCGCCATCGCCGAGCTGCGCACCGTCTCGAGGTAATCGCGTTGCTCGGCCTGGAGCTCGGTGTCGAGCGCCATATCGGTCATGCCGATGATCGCGTTCATCGGGGTGCGGATCTCGTGGCTCATGTTCGCCAGAAACTCGGACTTCAGCCGGGCAGCGTCGAGGGCGCGGTCGCGCGCTTCCGCCAGCTCGAGCTCGAACTTCTTGCGCGCGGTGATGTCCTCGACGGTGCCGACATGACCGGTGATCTCCCCGGCATCGGCGGCGACGGGGTTGGAGCGCGCCGAAACCCAGCGGGTCTCGCGGTTGGGGTTGTGCATACGGAACTCGATCGCCCTTTGAGCGCCGCTGCGGATCAGATCGGCATGCTCCTGCAGCACCATCTCGAGATCGTCGTGGTGAACCGCGCTCACCCAGCCGGAACCGAGCGCCTGCTCGGCGCTGATGCCGGCGATCTCGCACCAACGCGAGTTGACGTAGGCGAGCCGCCCATCGCGGTCGGTCTCGAAGATGCCGATCGGCGAAGCGGCGCTCAGCGAGCGAAAGCGCTCCTCGCTCGCCTGGAGCTCGGCGGTGCGTTCGATGACAGTGCGCTCGGTGCGCTCGTTGGCGAGCTCGAGCGAGGCTCGCTGCCAGGCGATGTCACGCATCTCGCGGACACTCTGCAGGCACGAAATGGTCAGAAAGGTATCTTCGAAGGCGACCCAGGCGGCATGCTCGAGCCAACGCCACGACGGCGCGCTGAGCACGCCGTAGACGGATTCGGGCCAGTAGGCGCCGCGGACGAAGTGATCGACGGCGACGACGAAGGAGGCGGGCACGAAGACTCGCCAGTCGCGATAGAAGGCGAGGAACGCCAGCGAGCCGAAGACGTGGAAGTGCGTCTCGATCCGGCCGCCGCTGACGTGGATCAAGAGCGACGAGAACAGGATCTGGGCGACCGCGACGACGTGCCGAGTGAGCTTCCGCCCAGGGCGTCTCCAC
>DASPMH010000269.1:0-3103 GCA_035627175.1 Terriglobales bacterium
CAAGGAAAACGCCCGCGAGGGCTACCTCTGTGGCGGCAACGTCGCGCCCGATGGTTATCTCGGCAACGTCGATCCCTGTGACTCGGACTCGACTGCCGATCCCTTGTTGGTCGATCCCGACGGTGCCGACAATGTGCTCGGCGGCGCGGGCTACGCAGACGACGACTTTCATTTGATGGATGGAAGTCCTGCGATTGATATCTCTCCATGCAGCGAAGACGACCAGCCATTGGGCACCACCGATCCCGCTGGGGCTCTTGATCTGTGCCCGATCGATGCCGGATACCATTATCCTCTACCAAGCAACCGTGATTCCGTTCGCGCCTATCCGCTACCAACGAGCCGCGATTCCGTTCGCGCCTATCCGCTACCAACGAGCCGTGATTCCGTTCGCGCTGAGGAGCCCGAAGGGCGTCTCGAAGCGCAGGTAGCCTGGGCTTCGAGACGCGGCCTGGCGGCCGCTCCTCAGCCCGAACGGATCTGCGAGACCTGCGGTTCCTTGGCTCAGTGAGCCCGAGATGACCACTTCTCACCAGCGCAAGATCCGCGTCGCTTACGTCATCAAAGAGATGATCGTCGGCGGCAGTCAGACACATTTGATGCAGGTGCTGCGCCTGCTCGACCGCTCGCGCTTCGAGCCGGTGATGTACTGTCTCAGTGGCCGTGGGCCGCTGCTCGAGGATGTTCGTGCCCTCGGGGTCGAAGTGATCTCCCCAGCGGCGTCGCGGGGTTTCCACGGCGTCGATCTCGCGGTGCGGGTGCGCGCCCTGGCGAGCTCGCTGCGCGAGCGGCAGATCGATGTGGTGCACGCCTATCTGCTGCGCGCCAACCTGGTCGGCTCGTTGGCTGCCCGGGCGGCAAGGGTGCCGATCGTTCTCTGTAGCAAGCGCGGCTGCCACGAGCGGCGCGGCTTCGAGCTGCTCAGCGCCAAGATCGGCAACTACCTCGCCGATCGGGTGACCGCCAATGCCGAGGCGGTGCGCCAGTTCGTTCATGGCAACGAAGGTTGCCGGCTCGACAAGATGACCGTCATCCCGAGCGGCATCAACACCACTCGCTTCCAGCCGCTACCGCCCGCCGATTACAAAGGTGCGCTCGGCCTGCCGCCGGGACGGCTGGTGGTCGGCATCGTCACCCGCGGCCGGGTTCGCAAGGGCGTCGAGGAGTTCATTCGCGCCATCGGTCTGGTGCGTGCCCGCCGCGCCGATGTGCACGGCTTGATCGTCGGTGAAGTTCCGGTCGAGGACTCGCTGACCGCATTGATCGACGAAGCCGGCGTCCGCGATCATCTGACATTGCTCGGCGCGCGCAAGGACATGCCCGAGGTGCTCTCGGCCTTCGATCTGTTCGTGTTGTCCTCTCACGACGAGGGCATGTCGAACGCGATTCTCGAGGCGATGGCGATGGAGCGGCCGGTGGTGGCCACCGACGTCGGCGGTACCGGCGAGGTGGTGCGTCACGGTGAGAGCGGCCTGTTGGTGCCGCCGCGAAATCCGATCGCCCTCGCCAAGGCGATCCTCGAGGTTGCCGAAGATCCTCAGCGGGCGCGGGCCATGGGCGCGCTCGGCCGCGAGATCGTCGAAAGCAAATTTTCGGCGAACGCGATGGTTCGCCAAATGCAAGATCTCTATCTCGACATCGCGGCGCAGCGCGGCTTGGCCTGGCAGCCGCAGCTCGCGAGTTGAGCACGAAGGGTTTTATGAAGATCACCTACTTTGGACATGCCTGCATCATGATCGAGAGCCGCGGTAAGCGGATCCTGATGGATCCCTGGCTTGTCGATCCGACCTATCACGGGACGTGGTGGCACTATCCGCCGCTGCGGCTCGGCGTGAAGGACGTGCCCAAGCTCGATTACATCTACATCTCGCACGAGCACCCGGATCACTTCGATCCGCCGACCCTCGAGCAGCTCGACAAGAGCGTCGAAATCATCATTCCCGATTTCAAGAAGAAGCGCTTTCGCGACCGAATCCGGGCGATCGGCTTTCAGCGCATCACCGAGCTTCCCTTCGGCGTCGCCCGTCGTTGCGACGAGAGTGGGCTGACGCTGCAATTGATCGAACCGGACCGCGCTTGGGACGACAGTGCGATTCTGGTGAAGAACGGCGAGACCACCGTTCTCAACGTCAACGACTGCCATCTCGACGAACAGACGCTGCGGCGTCTCGGCAACGAGAATCAGATCGACCTCGCCTTCCTGACCTTCACCGGAGCGAGCCAGTATCCCGGCTGCTTCGAGTTCTCGGAAGAATCCAAGCTCGAGCGCTGGCGGGCGTCGAAGATCGATCACCTCGAGGAGTTCGTCAATTGGGCCCGGCTGCTCAAGACCAAGCGCGCCGTGCCGGCGGCCGGCAATCACGCCTTGCTCTGCAAAGAACAGCTCGAGCTCAATACCGGCAACTACGTCAACACTCCGCAGGAAGCGGTCGATCTGCTGCGCCAGAAGGCACCGGAGATCGAGGGGTTGCAGATGAACCCGGGCGACGTCTGGACCAGTGCCGAGGGGCTGATGCGGCTGGCGCCGCCGCCGGACTGGAGCCGCCGCGAAGACCACATTCGCGAGCTCAGCGCGCAGCACCGCGCCGAGATCGAAGCCGGCTTCGCCGCCGAAGAGGAAGCGCCGGCCGATCTCTACGATCGCTTCCGCAGCTATTTCAACGGACTGCTCGCGGCGGACCCGTCGGTTGCCGAGCGCATCGGCATCGTCACTCACTGGGTCGTCGATGGGCCGAACGGTGGCGATTGGACGATCGATTTCACGCGCAGCAGCGATTGGGTATCGCGCGGCGTTCCCGAGAACTGGAATCTGCGGCTCAAGTGGCCGGAGAAGCTGGTGTGGCAGGGCGTCAGCGGCAAAGGTATCTGGGACGATCTCGTCCTGTCCTTCCGGCTGCGCCTGGCGCGCCAGCCGGATACCTACAAGAAAGAATTCTGGACCTGGCTCTGCAAGCTGTAATCGACCGCCGATGTCCGTACGACCCAACGTGCTGCTGATCACCATCAGCGGAGCGCGCGCCGATCGTTTGTCTTGCTATGGCCACAGCCGCAAGACGACGCCCGGGCTCGATCAGATCGCCGGCGAAGGGGTGCGCGTCGCCCA